>NZ_JADBUP010000086.1:0-34419 GCF_020245605.1 Microcystis sp. M061S2
ACATTCCCGCCACCGCAGCCCTGTTAATTTTTGCGTTAATCTTCTCTGTGGTTTGATTGCTTACTGTCACCAGCCGAAAAAACCCTCCTTGAAGATGGAATGGGCTTTACCCCCCGCTGCTTAACCCGAACTGGGGTTAGTTACATATTTCTTAACATAAAGTTTGACAAAAACTGTGGTATAACTTCACAATAACTTGATATTAAGTAGGTAGGCGTTAAAAGTTGTCAGATGCCCCCCTTATCAAGGGGGGCAGGGGGGATCGAACCTAAAATCCATTTTTAATTTAATTATAACCAGCTACTTATTATTACAATAGTCTCAAGAACAATGATCGAATTAAGTCCCGCCGCCGCTAGAGAAATTGAACGTTGGAGTCAAAGCCGTCGCCTGACAGGTTCCTATCTGCGTTTGGCAGTAAAAAACGGTGGTTGTTCGGGACTTCACTACCATCTCGAATTAACCGATATGGCGGCAGAAAACGATCGCTTTTATCAAAGTCAGGGTATTAATATTTTAGTGGATCCTGACAGCGATCGCTACCTACAAATTTTAAAATTAGACTATTCAGAAGATCTAATGGGTGGTGGTTTCCGTTTTACCAATGCCAACACCCAAAATACCTGCGGTTGTGGTCTTTCCTTTAGCGCTTAATTAACTGCTCCAAATAGCCAAGACAACTAAAAGCGCATTACCCAGATAAAAAGCTCCCACAATCTTGGTTTCCGTCCAACCACTTAATTCTAAATGATGATGAAAAGGAGCCATTTTTAATAATCTTTTGCCCTTGCCATCGGGTCCTTTTGTGGCTTTATAATAGATAACCTGAGCGATTACCGAAAGAGATTCCAGAAAGAACAGACCACTAATTAAAAATAATCCCCAGAGATGTCCAGTAATTAAACCCACCGCAGCTAAAGCGCCTCCCAAAGCGAGGGAACCTGTATCACCCATAAACACTTTAGCAGGGTTGCGGTTATGAAAAATGAAGCCTAGACAAGCACCACTAAAACAAGTGCAGAAAATCGCCAAATCTGGATGACTAGGAGCGATAATAATGGCTAAACCCAAAAAAGCGATCGCACCAGTTCCCCCCGCTAATCCATCCACCCCATCGGTGAGATTAGTGGCGTTACTTTCAGCCACAAGGACAAATCCCGCCAAAATCCAGAAGAAAAAGCCCAAAGGAATCACTAATCGACCCCAAAGGGTGATATCGGTACTCACCTGATTGAACGACATCCAGAGACAAAAAAGCACCGCCCCCGTTATCTGTAAAATTAACTTCATCCGGGGAGATAGGCCCTTATTCGACTTATAACGCAGAATTTGCCAATCATCTAACCAACCGATACCCATGTAAACAAAGGTCAGCAAAGCAACCGCCACCACATTAGGGGCGAATTTAGACCAGATTAAAGCGAAAATAAGGGCTACTGGCACAAAAAAGCTGCCTCCCATCGTCGGGGTTCCTGCTTTCTTTAAATGAGCCTGGGGTCCATCCTCGCGCATAATCTGACCCATTTTCAAGCGCCGCAGCATCGGGACTACTTGACAACCAAGACCAGCACTGATTAATGTTGTGGCCATCAGGGGCAGTAACAGGGAATTAGTGGACTGAAAAAAAACTACTAACAGAAATAGTAATCCCGTTAGTAGAATCAGGAGATGGGTTCCAGTGGGTTTTTTGAAGATAGGGGCGGAAAAAATGTTAGCGTTCACGACTAAAGCGTCAGATAAGGGGAAAATTTGCCAAAGAAGACGGGATTAATCTTCATCTAAGACTAATTCATCCTCGTCGTCATCATAACCGATATCATCGACATCCATCAGTTCAGATAGTTCCACATCTTCTTCCAGAGTCAGATCCGGTTCGGCGATTTTATCCCGGGGAATCATGCGATTATTTTTTTCTAACCACTCAACAATGGAAGCGTCTTTTTTTAGGGGAATAACCGCGGCCGGTTCGTAGCGGGGTTCTTGACGAATAGAAGGATTAAGCATAATCACTCGACGATTAACAGCAATCATTTCGAGTTTACCATGTCTTTTAAGGCTCTGATAATCTCTTGATTGGCCGCGGGGAAAGTGTAATGATCTAGTTCCTGGATAGTTACCCAGCGGATTTCTTCACATTCGATCGCCCGGGCTTCGCCGCTGAGATAACGACAGTTATATACTTGTAGATTAACCCGAAAATGACTATAGGTGTGATCGATAGTGATTAAATGACTATCAACCGCGATGTCAATGCCAATTTCTTCTAATATCTCCCGTTTAATACATTCCTGCACCGTTTCATTGCCTTCGATTTTGCCGCCGGGGAATTCCCAAAAACCGCCCAGGAGTCCCTTGTCTAGACGGCGATCGATTAAAATTAAATCTCGATCATCTCTAATTACGGCCACACCGATTTGTTTAGAAGCTAAAGAGTCTGTTTCTGGAATCATAGCGGTTATTAGCGAAAAAATCGGAAAAAATAGTTAAAAACTGACTGCGGAAAATTGACTCAAAAGATGATATAATCGAGAATTGTACGATTAACGATTAACAATGACAGTCAGTTCCGAATCAAAGTTTATTTTAAAAGTATTGTGGTTAGATCAGAACGTAGCGATCGCTGTAGATCAGGTGGTCGGCAAAGGAACTAGCCCCCTCACCGCTTATTTTTTCTGGCCGCGCAATGATGCTTGGCAACAACTCCAAGAGGAGCTAGAAGCAAAACACTGGATTGATGAGTCCGATCGCGTTGATGTTCTCAACAAAGCCACAGAAGTAATTAATTTTTGGCAAGAGTTACGCAATCAAGGCCGACAAATCCCCATGGCCGATGCACAGTTAAAATTCCCCGAAGTTGTTTTTAGTGGTAGCAATTAATTTATCGAAAAAATCGGGTCTAAAACCTCGCCTTAAGGCGAAAAGTTTTTGGAGCGGGGCATAAATCCCCGTTACAAAAACGGCCTCCTGCCCCCTGCCTCCGTTAAGTCCGACTACTTAACTGATAACTGATAACTGATAACTGATAACTGAAAAAGAATCGGGTAGGTTTATATAAACCCGCCCGATTTTGCTTTAATTTAATTTGATTTGGTTGGGTTTGGTTTAAACCGATACTAAACCGCCAGCGGCCTGGTATCTAGCGCGAGCTTTGCGCCATGATTGTTGCGCTTGGATAGTTTTGCGACGGTCATCCCCTTTACTGACTTCATCGAGACGGGTTTGGGCCCGTTCGTATTCGGCGCGAGCTTTTTCTTTATCGATTTTTGAGCCTAATTCCGCCCCATTAACGAGGACTTTGATCTCATTATTTTCGACTTCAGCAAAACCGCCCAAAACCGCGATATTTTCCCAGTCTTTCCCCGGTCGAATTCGCATTACGCCAATATTCAGGGCAGTTAATAAAGGAGCGTGACCGCTAAGAATACCTAATTGTCCCGTGGAACTGGGTAGGATTACTTCTTCAGCCACGTTATCCCAGACAATGCGATCGGGTGTAATAACCCGTACTGTAATGCTCATTGGTGATAATAACGATAATTTTGGCAGATTTCTGGGTTAAGTAACCGCTAAACGCGGTTACTACTGACTTTTAATTAGCCTTTTTTGAGTTTTTCGCCTTTAGCGATCGCTTCATCGATATTGCCGACCATATAGAACGCTTGTTCGGGTAAGCTATCGAGTTCACCTTTGAGGATCATCTGGAAGCCTTTGATCGTATCAGCGAGGGTAACGTATTTACCAGGAGAACCGGTGAAAACTTCGGCCACGAAGAAAGGTTGCGAGAGGAAACGCTCAATTTTGCGAGCGCGGTCAACGGTGAGACGATCTTCTTCCGACAATTCGTCTAAACCGAGAATAGCGATGATGTCCTGTAACTCCTTATAGCGTTGCAGGGTAGATTGGACGGCGCGAGCGGTGCCGTAGTGTTCATCACCGACGATATCAGCTTGGAGCATGGTGCTGGTGGAACCGAGGGGATCTACCGCCGGATAGATACCTTTGGAAGCCAGACCACGGGATAGTACAGTAGTTCCATCTAAGTGAGCGAAGGTAGTAGCGGGAGCGGGGTCAGTCAAGTCATCCGCCGGTACATAGACCGCTTGGATGGAAGTGATCGATCCCTCTTTGGTGGAGGTAATCCGCTCTTGCAGGTCGCCTACATCAGTGCCGAGGGTGGGTTGGTATCCTACCGCAGAAGGCATCCGACCGAGGAGCGCCGATACTTCCGAACCAGCTTGGACGAAACGGAAGATATTATCAATAAATAAGAGTACGTCTTGCTTGCTGACATCGCGGAAATATTCGGCCATGGTCAAAGCAGAGAGACCGACGCGCATTCTCGCTCCGGGGGGTTCGTTCATCTGACCGTAAACGAGGGCAATTTTCGAGTCTTCGGGGTTATCAGCGTTGATTACCTTCGATTCGATCATCTCGTTGTAGAGGTCGTTTCCTTCGCGGGTTCTTTCACCCACACCGCCAAAAACCGAGACACCACCGTGTTGAATGGCGATATTGTTGATTAATTCCATCATAATGACGGTTTTGCCCACACCAGCACCCCCAAAGAGGCCGATTTTGCCCCCTTGACGGTAGGGGGTGAGCAAGTCAATCACCTTGATACCGGTTTCAAAAACCGTCGGTGTCACTTCAAGATCGACTAATTTGGGAGCGGGACGGTGAATAGGAGAGGTTTCGGTGACGTTAACCGGTCCTTTTTCGTCCACGGGTTCACCAAGAACGTTAAAAATCCGACCGAGGGTGCATTTACCCACGGGAACGCTAATCGCTGCACCGGTATCGACGATATCCATACCGCGCACTAAACCATCGGTGGTACTCATGGCAACGGCCCGCACTTGGTTGTCACCGAGTAACTGTTGCACTTCACAAGTAACCGATAGATTTTGACCGGCGGAGTTAGTTCCTTTTACGGTTAAGGCATTATAAATACGGGGCAGTTTGCCACTGGGAAATTCGGCATCGATGACAGGACCGATGATCTGGACGATTTTACCAACGTTAGTTTCTGTTGTCGCTACCATTGTTTATGTCTACTCTGGGTTTTAGCTGATAACTCCCACAAGGGGAAAGTCTTAATTTTTTGTAAAATTAGCCAATACTCAGCTTATCACGCTAGGGGATCAGATCAGTTATCAGTTACCAGTGATCGGATTTGAGTTTTCCGTGGACAGTCTGAGCAGTGATCGGTATTAAATGGCAATTTTCTGCTTACTGGTTACTGATCACTGATCACTGATAAAAAGTAAGGCAGGCCTTAGCCTACCTTAAAACAAAGCGAGGTTGATCAACTTTGAAGATGCCGATGCGGATGCAGTGCATGGAATTGGTCTACTACCATATAATGTCGATTATAACAAGGGTTTTGCTGGTTGTATAGATTCAAATAAAAAATAATTTAAAGCTTGACCATAGAGTTTAGTCTATATATTGATCCACAAGAACTATCTCCTGTCAAATTTTCAAGGGACAGCTTTAGATAGGGTTTATGGTAGGGGCGCAATGCTTGCGCCCAAAATGTGTTATGGATATTTCTACAAAACTGAGATGCACTGCCTTCTCAACCGTCCGGGAGAATTGTGCTGTAAGATATCCTCAGTTTAAATTGTTTAGGCTCGCAATCGTAGATGAGAATAAATTTCGGTAGCTTTTGCGGCAATCTCAGGAAATTAACGTTTAACTATATGAATTCTGGTAAAATTATCGCCATTATCACAGGAGCGATTTCGATTTTAATCGCCGTTGCCTATTTAATCCTAGTTCAGATTCTGGACTTTCGCACCGAGATGATTCCCGCTCCCCTAGAAGTTATTTTTCCAGGATGATAAAAATCGGGGTTGAAAAATTTTCAACCCCGAAAAAAAGCAATTTTTGAGCGGATTAACCCACCGATTGTAACTGTAATTGCGAGAGAATATCGCTCTGCTCAGAGCGCCGATGACTAGAGACTGTCACCACAGCTTCAGCAGTGACATCTAATAGCGCATGGTCTCCAGAATTGACTTTTCCCGATAACATCGCCTCGGCTAAACTATCCTCTAAGCGTCGAGTTAAAGCACGACGTAAAGGCCGCGCACCGTAGCTAGGATCATAACCCTCATTGATGACCAAATCCTTAAAAGCGGCGGTAACTTCCACAGAAATGCCTTTTTCTGTCAATTGTTTGGCTAGATCCGCGATCAGAATATCGGCAATCTGGGTAACTTCTTCGCGAGTTAACTGTCGGAAAACAATGATTTCATCGAGACGGTTGAGAAATTCGGGACGGAAATATTGTTTTAACTCGTCTGTCACCCGATTAGAAATCTGTTGGTAACGCGATTGAGCAAAATCGTCAGCCATCTCGAATCCTAAGCTATTACCGCCTTTTTCGATGACTTTTGAGCCAATATTCGAGGTCATAATAATTAGGGTATTCTTAAAGTCCACCCGACGACCTTGGGAATCGGTCAAATGACCATCTTCTAACAGTTGCAGGAGAAGATTAAAAACATCGGGATGTGCTTTCTCGATTTCGTCAAACAAGACCACTCTATAGGGTTGACGACGCACTGCTTCCGTTAACTGACCGCCTTCATTGTAACCGATGTATCCGGGAGGCGCACCAATTAACTTAGAAACCGTGTGGGATTCCATAAATTCCGACATATCTAGGCGAATCATACTGGATTCCGAGCCAAAGAGCAACTTAGCTAAGGCTTTCGTTAATTCAGTTTTACCCACTCCCGTGGGACCGGCAAAAATAAACGAGGCAATCGGACGGTTAGGATTCTTTAAATTGACTCGCGCTCGACGAATAGCACGAGAAACGGCATTTACTGCCTCCTGTTGGCCAATAATCCGCTCGTGCAGTTGATATTCTAGATTTAAGAGCGATTCCGACTCAGTTTCAGTTAATTGGGTAACGGGAATACCTGTCCAAGCGGCGACAATTTGGGCGATTTCCTCCGCATCCACCACCGGAATTAAAGATTCGGGGTTGATTAGGGGTGATTCTTCGTTAACCTCCGCAGGACTTTTACTTTGCAGGGAATAGCGTAGATGGGTGCGGGATCCCGCTTCATCGAGAAGATCGATCGCTTTGTCCGGTAAAAAGCGATCATTGATATAGCGAGAAGATAGATTAACGGCAGCTTCGATCGCTTTTTGATCGTATTTTACCTGATGGAAATCCTCGTAGGTGGCTTTTAAACCGCGTAAAATCTCGATCGCTTGCTCTTTGGTCGGTTCTCCCACCATAACTGGCTGAAAACGTCTTTCTAGAGCCGCATCTCGCTCAATATGCCGTTTATACTCATCGAGAGTTGTTGCCCCTAAACACTGTAACTCGCCGCGAGCTAAAGCAGGTTTAAGCAAGTTAGAAGCATCCATGGCCCCTCCCATGCTACCAGCACCCACAAGAGTGTGAATTTCATCGATAAACAGGATAATATTGCCCGATTTGCGAACTTCCTCCACAACACCCTTTAAACGTTCCTCAAAATCGCCGCGAAAACGGGTTCCCGCCAATAAAGACCCCATATCGAGGGCAATTACCTGTTTATCCTGCAAAAGTTCGGGAATATCGCCATTATGGATGCGTTGTGCTAACCCTTCAGCGATCGCTGTTTTGCCCACCCCCGGCTCACCCAGTAAAATCGGGTTATTCTTGCCGCGACGGCCTAAAATTTGGACAACTCGCTCGATTTCTGGCTCTCTACCGATTAAAGGGTCAATTTTGCCATTTTTGACCTCTTGGTTTAAATTGCGACCATATTGGGCTAAAATCCCGCCTTGGGGAGCATTTTTCTGGTCTTCATAGTCACTCTTTGCCGTGAAGCGACCACTAGCGACTTTTTCCCCGGCATTTTTAATTAAAAGGCCGCGAAGTTTGAGCAAATCAACACCCTGCATAATTAAAATTTTAGCGGCTAGGGATTCGGGATCGGCGGTGATAGCAAGTAATAGATGTTCAGGTGCGATCGCCTGTTCCCCTAATTGTCGAGCTTCCTGAAATGCTTGCTCGAACATCTTTTTCGCTTTCGGGGTAAAAGGGATATTAACGGGACTGTAACCGGTGCCGCGGCCAGTCATTCCTTCAATCAGGCGGCGACTTTCGTGCAGGGTGACTTTTAAATCCTTGAGAATTAAGGCTGCGGTGGCGGTGGCTTCTCCTATCAATCCTAACAGTAAATGCTCCGTACCCACGACACTGTGACCGGTACGACGGGCTTCTTCTTGGGCGAACATCACCGCTTTGATAGCTTTCTGGTTAAAGTATTCAAACATGATCGACGGCTTCCTGGCTACTGGGCTTTACCTGTTACTGTAACGTTTTCTTTACATTAGCCGGAAGGGGGATATCCGTATCAGTAGGGTGGGTTAGGGGACAGGAGTGGGGAGTGGGAATTATGAATTATGAATTATGAATTATGAAGTGGGGTGATGGGGGAGTGGGGAGACCACTTCGTGCGCCTTGCGGGGGGAGTGGGGAGACCACTTCGTGCGCCTTGCGGGGGGAGATAATCGTAACGAATTTGCAGGTTCAGCCGGAAATATGGGGAAACTTGCTAATATTTCGCCAATCGAAGGGCGGTACTCCCAGTAATTTCTGGGCGACCGTTGAAGATCTCATTAATCCGATTGATGTACCATATAAGGTACGATAACTGAGAAGGTAAGGATTGAAAAGGCTGCCAGCCAAGTTTTTTCGAGCCGAAGGTGGGTCGGAGCCAGTCAAAGATTGGTGGAAAACTCTCAGCCGTGAAGATTGCCGGATTATTGGCAGCGATATCAAGGACGTAGAGTTTAGCTTTCCCATCGGCTGCCCCTGTGCCGTTCACTTTCATCAAGAAGTCCCAAAAAAACCCAAAACAGGAAATCGATTTATACTAAATCCGTTGAGTATAGGCTAGTTATGAGGAGAGGCACTCATGCAAGAGGCACTCATGCAAAGGGGAGAATAAATAATCAATTGTTAATAACCGGATTTAGTATTAGCTCTCAATCGTAAGAAGGAACAGGAAAAATATGACCGCTAACCCCCATACTGGCTCCGATTTCGATGCTTTTCTCAAAGAAGAAGGTCTTGAGGAGGACTGTAGTGCGGTGGCACTCAAACGGTTACGGTTGCGGCAGTTGGCTGAGGAGATGAAACGGATCTCTCTGACGAAAACGGAGATGGCGGCGCGGATGCAGACCAGTCGAGCGCAACTTGACCGCCTCCTCGACCCGGAAAAGACGGGCGTTTCTCTCGATACTATCCAACGGGCGGCTTCTGTGGTGGGCCGCCAATTGCGAATCGAGTTGCTCTGAGGGAAGTCAGAAAGTTCGGAGTGCCGCAGATGAAATTACCCAACGGGGAACTGGCAGAAATCTCGATGGAAAAACTGATTGGCTATTGCTTAAATCCAGAACATTCCAGAGGAAAAAATAAAGCCAGAGTCTTTCGCTCTCGTCTGGGAATAACTGCCGAGAACGCTGAGGTTTTGCGATCGCTCATCTCACAGGCTGCCCTGGAGGGGGAAGTTGTGCAACAAGCGGTCACGGAATTCGGCCAGCAGTTTAAAGTGGATTGGACGATACCAGAACGGGAAGAAACACAACTGCGAACTATCTGGGAAATCGGCTTAATTAATCCCAACCCTCGCCTAATTTCTGCCTTTATCAAGTGAAGTACCATGAAAGACATCAAACTTTTAGATACGGTTGCCATCCTCAACTCCGTCCCTCGGGAGCGATTGACTTTAGTTGAGCCAGATTATGAGGCTGTCCCCAGCTTGCCAAGCGGACAGGTGGGAACGGTGGTTGAGGTGTATGAAAAAGGTTCGCGCTATCAATATTTAGTGGAATTTTCTGACAGTCAGGGGCGGGAATATGCGATGGCTATTCTGCCAGGCGATGAGCTTCTGGTCTTGCATTATGAACTGGAGGCGGCGTGAATTCTGCTTAAGGGGAAACACTTATGGCTCAAGTAAAAGTTTTCTATGAACCGGAAATCGCACTTAACAATTATGTTCTAGCATATATTTTTTTAGTACGGCATTAATTAAAGTCTGATATTTTTTGGGAAATTGCTGTTTATACCAAGCAACAACTGAGGGTTCAAGCTGCAGAGTTACAGGAACTTTTAGAGGAGAATTAACAGTAGCTTCTTGCCAAAATTCGGCATCAGTAGCAGGTACATCTGAATAATCTATATCAGAATCTTTCATCTGACCAAGGATATTTAATTGTTCCTCTCTCGACATACTCATAATAAATTCCCCTTTCCTCTGCATTAGCGCGTCTTGTAGATATAAGCCGTATTTTCTGTTCTCGTAGAGTGTACACTGCAACTAGGACAAATTCTCCTAAAAGTCCCAAAGCGATTAATCTTTCTTCGCCGTAGTCTCTGCGATTATCAGGTTTTGATATCCAGACTCCTGAAAAGATTTCCTTGGCAAAATTAAAGTCGATCCCGTGTTTTTCAATATTGATGTTGTTCTTTTGGTCATCCCACTCGAACTCCATCTTTTGACTCTAACTCCATAAACTAAGAAATTATACTGCGATCGCAAGCGATGTATAATACACCCTCCCAACTACCAAGATAACCTCTAAGTCTAGAAATCATGCCTACCGGGGAGATGCAAGACTTAACAACAGTTAATAAATAATTACCTAACAATGTTAGCGAAATTTTGAACCCTATTATCGAATCTGACACACCGCGCCACAATCCCTCACGGAAGGCGATAGGTCGCCTGAGAAGCAGTAAAACAGGGGAAAATACCTGAAACTCTTTCCCCTGTGAATCGCTAGTTAGGGAGAGGAATGTAAAGATTTGTAAATTGTAGCTTTTGATACAGTTGTGGGGGGGGAGTGTGTATATTAGCGCTTAAAGGAAACGACAAAAGTCGGCTAATATACTCCCTAAAAAAACACAATTATCTCAAAGGTGCAAGCTATGAATCAAATAACTTCTCGAATAAAGTTCTCTCTCGGTGTGCTAACCGCTACGTTGGTACTTACTTCTCAATTACCAAAAGCTGATGCTGGCTTAACTCCAACAGTAATTAAAGATAAACTAGGAGAACTCGAAGTCTCATGGTCTTGGAATCCTGAAGAAAGTGGTTCCGGCAATCCTCTACTGAGAAACTGGCTAGTTACTTTAGAAACCAATAATTCTTCTAATAATTGGGAAGTCAAGTTAGGTGTCTCGCACATAGAAACACCCCATCCTAAATTGGATGAACGTGAAGGAGACTTTGTCGCCACAGATTACACTTTTAGAAAGAATGAATTTGGACGTGTTATTTCAGATAGTTTCTCTACCAGTCATCGTCCAGTACATAGAGACTTCTATACCTTTAGTTTTGATCGTAGTATGGCTCCACAAAATACTGTAATTAGGTTGACTGGCGTTCATGTTCATGTCCCCGAACCCACCTCAACTCTCAGCCTCCTCGCCCTCGGCACTCTAGGCGCAGCTTCTACCCTCAAGCGCAAACTAAAACCCTCTAAATCCACCAAAAAAGAAACCACAAAAGCCGGCTAAATTGTTTCTAAAAATACCATAAATGCCCCTTCATTCAGTCAGACCAAGTTTAGAGTAAAACTCGTAGGTTGGGTTGACCCAAGGAAACCCAACAACTTCCAGGAATATTTTCACAATCTTGGTTGGGTTTCGCCTTTTGAGCCGATTGGTAATACCTGCTCAATAATGATAGCTCAATCCAACCCAGGGCTAGAGCGTCTGAGGGAATGCTAGATTTGACCATGACAGTAACTCAGCAGACAAACTACCATCAGGATTTTGGCATGAAAATTCATGGCTTGAGCGGACTAAAACTTTAATCTTTTCTCAATCTTTCTAACAGTTCAGAGCGGGATAAATTCACTAAAGAAAGAAGTAACCCGGTGCGTTCTGAGATGGGAAGTTGGGCAATCTGTTCAACTAGACCAGACAATTCCGAATCTAGGGTTCCAAACCGCCCTTCCAGAAGACTAGCTATCAGCGAGAGTTGTCCCTCTAAAGTGCCTTCCTGTTTTCCTTCTATTTTCCAATCTTCTCGCTGTTTTAGATAGGCTGGTGATAGGTTCATGATGTCCTCCTGTTCCTCGCTACTTAAATTATCTCTCAATTCCAAATTCTTACGCCAGTTGGCTAGAATTTCTAACAAATTTTCTTTAAAAGAGTTATCTTCTGGCAATTGAACTAACTCTTCTACGGCTCTTTTTTGTGTTTCTCCTTTTCCTAAAACCCTCAACCATAAAGTGTCTTCACTCACTGGTAACTGGTGGATGGCAACGATTGCCACTTTGAGGAAGTCAGCTAAAAAGTAAACCCCTTTTAACCAATTCCTCTCATCGCTGTCAGCCCTGAATCCTTGAATCATTCTAGCTGAAAAGGTGGGGGTGAGAATCCATAAAACTGGCAATTCTGCGACCGTCAGAGTTTTGTTTGCCCGTTTCGCCTTTCTTAACAGGTCATTATGAACAGTATATAACTTTGATATACAACTGCGAATCTCTATTTCTGAGGGCGGGTTACGGAAAGGTTCAAACAAACAGGAAGTCGCCGCCATTTTTCCGAGTAAACCTAAAGGGAGTTCGGTCCTTGATGGTGAACTGGCCGGTTCAAACCAGACATCTATTTCTTGAACCTCACTTTTCACTTTCTTACTCTTTTTTATGGTTCCTAGAGGCGCTAACAGTTCCTCTAAATATTCCTTGGCAAATTGGTCGTGAATTTGGCGGGTCATTCTCGGAGATGACTGAGAATATAAAGGGGGATAAACTATCCTATTATATCATTAATTAAAAAGGAATCCAATCGACAACATTGATCCATGACTAGGAATCAACTTGACTAAGAGAGGAACGTCTTTTAAAAGGCATTATTTTTTTGATTAATTCAGGTGTAATTAAGCCTTGGGGATAAAAAATAGTTCCCAAAACAATTAAAATTCCAAAAATAATCAAACGACCATCGCGCAAGAAATTACCCAACCAAATTGGTAAACCATTCACACCACCGAGGGCGCGTAAAACTTCGGGCAAAGCAGTTAAAACAATGCCTCCCACCACCGGCCCGACAAAAGTTCTTGAACCACCAATTAAAACAAAAGCCAAGAAAATAATACTAGAATCAAAGGTTCCTTGACGGGAATTCCATGTATTGAGAAAATGGGCGCTTACCGCTCCCACCACTGCCGCTAAAACTGCCCCGAAAGTGAAGGATAAAACTTTGTGATAGGTGGGATTAATTCCCATGGCCGCGGCCGCCAATTCATCGGCACGAATGGCATTAAATGCCCGACCAATTTTGATGTTTTCTAACCGGTAGAGAAACAGCATAGTTAGCAATAAGAGGGGCAAAGCCAGCCAAAGGTAAGCTAATTGAGTGGTGAAAGGTTGGGGAATGGCGAAAATACCGACCGCACCGCCGGTTATCTCGAGATTAAGGGCAATAATTCTCAAAATTTCTACCCAGGCGATCGTGGCAATGGCTAAATAAATCCCTCGCAAACGGAGAACAGGAATACCTAAAACTATGGCTAATATTCCTGCAATAATGCCAGCAATTAACATTTCTAAAAAGACCAAATTAAGGGGATAATTGCTACCAGTATTAGTAAAAACTTTCGTGGAAAGAATGGCGGCAACATAACCACCTAAAGCGTAAAAACCGGGGGTTGCTAAGGATAATTGACCGGCCATTAAGGGCAGATAAATTGAAATGCCTAATATGGCTCCAAATATCATTGAAACAATTAAAAAACCATAGGTGTTAAAAAAATCAGCCATATTTTCAGTGAGCGGTTATTGAGTGCTTAAGTTAGGGGAGTCAATTAGCTAATTTTATCACCGTTCTCTCCCACCTCATTCTCCGGTAATTCTCGAAATTATCATAATTTTTTACTTGGCACTTTTCCTATATGGTAGCGTTCGCCACCTTAAAAGCAGACGGGATGATCGATGATGGGAAAAGGTATCTTCCTCAACTTTGTCCTAGAAACAGGGGAATTTATGAAACAGCAGGATTGGTTCCTCGGACTCCTACGGCTGAATTTCCCGATAAAATCACAGTAACGGGCGAAAAAGTCCTAGAAGCTGAGTATATCATCAGTTTTACCCCAGAAGCGATCCATCAAGTCCAGGCGATCGGTGAGGAACCAGTAATATGCTTTTAAACGTTTTCCATTCGATCCTCTCACTAATTAAGTAGCTGGTTATAATTAAATTAAAAATGGATTTTGCCTTTAATCCCCCCTTGATAAGGGGGGCATCTGACAACTTTTAACGCCTACCTACTTAGGTTAGAGAAATGATAGATAAATGAGAGGATCATGAGATAAATATGAAAGTTTTCTGGGTAAAAATTAGTTAAGATAAGGGGAAATTAAAGGATAAACAACTATAGATGTTTACTTCACTCGAACTTTTAACCACTTCCTTTATTGCTGTGGGATTAGCCGCCGATGCCGTGGCCGTTTCTCTGACCAGTGGCCTGATGATTCGCCATATTCATGTTAATAAGGCTTTGAAAATTGCTTTGTTTTTTGGCGGATTTCAAGCGATTATGCCGATTATCGGTTGGGGTATTGGTCTAACTTGTCGCGATTTTCTTGCTTCTTTTGACCACTGGATCGCTTTTATTATTTTAGGAGCGATCGGCAGTAAAATGATCTACGAAGCTGTTCAAAATGATGACGAGGAAAAAAAATTTAATCCTCTAGATTCCTATACTTTAATCGGATTAGCGATCGCTACTAGCATCGATGCTTTAGTAGTTGGTTTGGGTCTATCGATGATTAAAACTCCCTTACTTTTAGCTTGCACTGTCATCGGTTCTATTACCTTTGCTTTATGTTTTATAGCTGTTTTTATCGGGCATAAATTCGGTAATTTATTTAGTCAAAAGGTGGAAATTCTCGGCGGTTTAGTTTTAATATTAATCGGCAGTAAAATCCTCATTGAACATTTAATCGCCTAGATTATCCCCATTTTTCACAATCGGCCTCCTTTTCCTGACTGTTTTAAGAAGGAAGTAGCTAATTCGGGATAACCGGCCTCAATTAAAGCCTGATCTCTGATGCGACAGGAATCGCATAAACCGCAGGGTTCAACTTCTCCTTGATAACAAGACCAAGTATCAGCAATGGGAACCCCTAAACTAACGGCACGACGGACGATATCTACCTTACTATCCATCACCAAAGGGGCAATTAATTGGGGTGCTTTCCCTTCTAAACCCGCTTTCGATGATAAATTAGCTAAAGTTTGAAAGGCTTCTAAATACTCGGGACGACAATCGGGATAACCGGAATAATCCACCGCATTAATTCCTAAATATATCGCCTCCGCTTCCCTTGCTTCCGCTAAAGAAAGAGCGATCGAAATAAAAACTGTATTTCTCCCCGGCACATAGGTAATCGGGATAATATCTGGGTTAATTCCCTCTTGGGGAATAGCTATAGATTGATCCGTTAAAGCGGAACCTCCCCACAAAGATAGATTGACTTCGATCAGATGATGTTCTTTAATTTCGAGGAAATTAGCAATTTTTTTCGCCGCTGCTAATTCCCGCTCGTGTCTTTGTCCATAACGAAAGGAAAGGGCAATTAATTGATAACCAGCCGCTAAAGCGATCGCTGCTGTTGTCGCTGAATCTAATCCCCCAGAAAGTAAAATAATCGCCTTTTTTGTCATTATCCTAATGTCACCTGTGTTTGTTGATAATTAGCTACTAAGATAAATTGTTTTAGCCACCGCGAACCTAACAAAATCTCCTGAATTGCCTCCCCTGCAAAGACGGGAATTTCGTATTCCTGACCATCAATTCTTACTCTGCCTAAATATATATCAAAAAATGCTTCTCCTTGAGCGGTTATCAATTTATTTTGTCGCAAAAAACGCCAATCAAGACTGTCAGCATCTTGACTATTTATGGCTAAAAACTCGGTAAAACCCGTATCCAGCATGACTTCTGTGGGTAGAATCAATCCATCATCGCCAACTAAATCGATATCAAAATAAATTTGTCCTTTGGTTCCAAATCTCCCTTCAATCATATTCTGCCACTAACTCCAGTTTCATTAATGCCAAAGATATGATGGATTTTGTCGGGATATTTTGCCCTTGCTTTTTTACTGGCCACTTCTTGATCGGGATCGATAAAATAATCGCCGCTATCGGGTTCGATCGCAATGTACCAACCATAATAATGTTTCATTAAACGGGGCTGTAAACTCTGAAAAATCGGCCAACAACGATGATAAAATTCTAATTGTCTGGCGCGATGTTTGGCCTTTTCTTCCTCTGTAGATTGCATCTCTGGAAAAACTCGACCACGACGCACTACTCGTTCAGAATTGTTGTTAGACATAGTATTTGACCTCTTGTTAGTAAATTAGGGATTATGAATTATGAATTATGAATTGGGGAGATGGGGAGACCACTTCATGCGCGTTGCGGGGGGAGATGGGGATATGGGAGCAGGAGAAAAAAGCTGATAACTGATAACTGATAACTGATAACTGATAACTGATAACTGATAACTGATAACTGATAACTGATAACTGATAACTGACTAGCGGACTCCTAAAAACTTATGGGTTTGGAGACTGAGACGCCATTGGGGATGCCGGAGAACATAATTAAAGACTAACTCTTTGCTTTCCACTGTATTCCATTCGGGTTGTAGATATTTGATCACCCCTTCCGATAACTTACTTTCCTGCATAGCTGCCCAGTCTAAATCCTCTGGATTAGCCACGACAATTTTTAACTCATTCACCTGTGCATAAATAGTAGGATCGGGCATTTTATAAGTTTTAGGAGAAAAAGTCACCCAATCGAAAACCCCAGTAAAAGGATGAGCGCCAGAAGTTTCTAAATGTACCCGTAAACCCTGATTTTTTAATTCCTTGGTCAAAGGATCAAGATTGTGCATCAAAGGTTCACCCCCGGTAATCACCACCATAGCGGGGTTAGCCCCTTTTGCCATCTCAACCAATTCCCGCAGCGATTGTTGTGGATAACGGTGGGCATTCCAAGACTCTTTTTGGTCGCACCAAGGGCAATAGACATCGCAACCTCCCAAACGGAGGAAAAAAGCATTGCTTCCCGTCCAAAAGCCTTCGCCCTGTACGGAATGGAAAGTTTCGACAACAGGATAGGTACAATGGTTTATGCTAACCGTTTTCATAGAATCAGTATTATAGAAAATATGGACATTCCCCTGAACTTTGCCAAATACATCCAATGGTCTGGTATTGCCACGCTGGTTTTTTTGGTACTCACGATTATCGCTTTTCTCGTCGGTTGGGGAATCCGCTTTCGTCTCGTCGGTGTCACTAGCTTTATGGCTGTGTTGACGGTGGGAATTTTCGGTCTTGGGTTAGGATTATTTACTCGTACCGAAATTCCGGGGGCGGTGAGATTCTCCCTTGTCTATGATAACGGAGCTAATCAAGCTGTTATCTCCCTGCCCAGTACTGTTACTGCCGAGCAGGTGGAAGCAACCCTAAAACAAGCCGCTAGTGACTTGTTTTCCTCTGGTCGCGCCGGTGCTGGCGGTAATAATCAATTTATCATTAGCGCTCGCACTCTGGTTCACCCTCAGCCCGGTTTATCCGCTCCTTTGTACTTAGGACAGATTAAAAAATCCTTCTCCGCCCTGGGGGATAATACGCCTGAACTACAGCTTTTTCCCGAAAGCTTCGCTAAACTTAGCCAATAATCCTGAGAGGTTGTCAAAAAATGTCCAATGCTGTCGCTGTTTTGCCCCTGTTAATCGCCCCCGCACAAGTGATTCGGGGTGACAATGCCCTAGAAGAATCCACCGACAAATTAGCGGATTTGGGCAAACGTCCCCTCGTGGTGGGCGGCGATCGCAATTTAGCTTTTTTGTCATCTCCCCTGAAAAATCTCACCCCCAGCTATCACAGTTACGCCCCCGATTGTTCGGAAAATTCCCTAGCATATTTAAAGGCATCTGTCAAGAGTCATGAGGCAGATTTTATCATCGGTGTGGGTGGCGGCAAGGCCCTCGATACGGCCAAATTACTCGCCCATCAGTGCCATTTGCCGATCGCTACGATTCCCACCTCCGCCGCCACCTGTGCCGCTTGGACAGCCCTATCTAACGTCTATTCTGACGCGGGGGCGTTTCTTTACGATCTGTCCCTAGCCCGTTGCCCGGATTTATTAATTCTCGATTACGGTATTATCCAAACTGCCCCGAAAAGAACCTTAATCGCCGGTATTGGCGATGCGATCGCTAAATGGTACGAGGCCTCCGTCAGTAGCGGTCATTGCACAGAAACCCTGATCATTGCCGCTGTCCAACAGGCCCGGGTTTTGCGGGATATCCTTTTCCAAAAATCCCCGGCAGCCCTGGAAAATATCGGCGGGGAGGACTGGAAACAGGTGGTAGATGCCACCGTTTTATTAGCCGGAGTAATTGGTGGTTTAGGGGGTGCTAATTGTCGTACCGTGGCCGCCCATGCGATTCATAATGGTTTAACCCATATTCCCGCTTGCCATCACGCGCTCCACGGGGAAAAAGTCGCCTACGGCATTCTCGCCCAATTGCGTCTAGAGGAAATAGTTTTGGGCAATCAATTGGCAGTATCGGCCCGGGGGCAACTAATCCAGTTTTATGAACAAATTGGTTTACCGAAATCCCTAGAGGATTTAGGATTAAGAGATGTTTCCCTTGCCCAATTGCGCCACGCGGCCGCAATTGCCTGTCAGCCTAATTCGGACATTCATCGTCTGCCTTTTACGGTTTCCCCGGAACAAGTCATGGCGGCCATGGTTTCCACTACCACTGCCGATACAGTCGGGCAGAAAGTTAAAGCTAATTAAGGGCAATATTTTCGGGATTTATTAATAAAATTCTCACCTATAGCCCTAGGTTTTGAGCTTAGGGCATAACCAAGACTATAGCAATACTGCTCCCCCTAGCCGACTGCTTTATGACGACAATAATCGACGAGTTAAGGCAACAATGGCAAGATCGCCTCCGGCAAACAGAGGATTCCTTAACCGATCGCGAACGGGATACCATTATCAATTGGTTACTCGGTGAAGATAGCCAACGTTGGGAAAATTTAGATGAGAGAGATTTAGAAATCGCTAAACGGGGATTAGTTTATCTTTGGCAAATTTTGCGGCAACGCTATCTCAAAGTTAATCCCACCCGCGCCTATCGTAACCTGATTGATCGTCTCGGTGCTTGTGTCACTCTCCGGCAAAAAATTCGCACTTGGGTTTCCTTAAGTCGCGATCGTCGGCAAGCGGTGGCTGATGTCTTGCAAGAAATTATTCAAGAGATGTTAAATAGCGATCGCTATCTGCAATCCCAGTTAGCATGGATCTCTCGTTGTACCAACGATCAAGCTACTCGCAATCAGCTGCTGTTAGCCACCCTGGAGGAATACGCCCTGCGTCCGATCCGCAATCAACCCCTGTTAGCCTATCGTTTTGTTAATTATCTCCGTCGTCAATCGAGAAGCGGTATCACTAATGTGCCGCGGCAAGAAATGATCCGGATTCTCTCCGATGAAATTAGTGACGATGAGGGGGAAACTAGCTTAAGTTTACTGGATCAAAATGCGATCGCTACCTACGAAGATCAACGCACTTGCCAAGAAGCGCAAATTCTCCGGGCAAAAGTTCAAGAGAGTTTTGCCAAGTATTTAGAGGAAAATGTTGGTCCGGAGGCGGTGACTTGGTTTAACCTCTATCTAGGGGGCGAAAGCCAAGATGAGATCGCCAAAGCGATGAATATTCCCATTCAACGGATTTATCGTATCCGGGAAAAAGTTGGCTATCATGCGATTAAGGTTTTTGCCCTCAAGGAAGGGACAGAATTAATCGCTGAATGGTTAGAAATCAGCCCGAAAGAGCATAATTTTGGCTTAACTCTCAGTCAATGGCAAAGTTTCTATGCTGGCCTTTCTCCCAGGGGTAAAAGCGTTATCGAGGGCTTAAAAACGGGTAAAACCCTTGAGGAAATCGCCGGGGAATTAAACTGTAAACGCACGCAAGTGGTCAAAGAATGGACGCAACTTTATCTAAGCGCCCAAAGTCTTAGGACAAAAACCTAATCAGGAGTCAGGAGATAGGAGTCAGTATTCAGGAGTCAGGAGACAGCTTTTTTTCCCATCTCCCCAATTCCTAATTCATAATTCCTAATTCATAATTCATAATTACCATCCCCTTTTTGATTTTTGACTTCAAGAAATATGTGGATTATTAGCAAAAAAGTCGGGGTATTTACCCATTATTTAACCCCTACGGGGACATTTACCCCCAGCATCGACAAAGCCAGTAAATTTTCTGCTCGGGAAATGGCGGATATTATGGCTAAAAAATACGGCGGAATAGTAGAGGCCATGAGATAATTATGACCATTGGTATTTGGATTTTAGGGGATCAATTATGGACAGGACAAGCGGCCTTAGCTAATCGTCAAGCCTATTCACAGGAAACGCCGGTTATTTTAATTGAATCCCACAATCATATTCGACAAAGACCCTATCATCAGCAAAAATTAGTTTTAATCTGGTCGGCGATGCGTCATTTTGCCGAAGAATTAAAAACTTTAGGATGGTCTGTCACCTACGAAGTTGCTGAAGATTTTGAGCCGATTTTATCTGCTTGGATTAAACGATTAGGTATTAAAGAATTACAGATTATGATGCCTAATGATTTGCCTTTTCTTAGATTAATTAAAAATCTCAATTTAGACTGTGCTATAAACATAATTGATAATAATCACTTTCTCTGGACAAGGACAGATTTTAATAATTGGGCTAAATCTCGTAAAAGACTATTACTAGAGGATTTCTATCGAGAAAGTCGCAAAAAATGGCAGATTTTAATCGAGAATAATCAACCCATAGGAGGACAATGGAACTTTGATAAACAAAACCGCAAACCGCCCAAAGATGGATTAAAAACTGCTGCTCCTCTTTGGTTTGAACCCGATGAAATTACCCTTCAGGTTATCGCCGATGTGGAAGCTTTAGATATTCCTAAATATGGAAAAATCAAACCTTTTCGCTGGGCAGTAAACCGCAGACAAGCTTTACAGGTTTTGGAGCATTTTATTACTAATTGTCTGCCCAACTTTGGACCATACCAAGATGCGATGGTAACGGGAGAAGAAACCCTCTGGCATTCCCTATTATCCCCCTATCTAAATCTAGGATTACTAACGCCGTTGGAAGTGATTCAAGGGGCAGCAATTGCCTATAAAAAAGATAATTTAGCCCTAAATAGCATCGAAGGATTTATCCGTCAGGTGTTGGGATGGCGGGAATATATGCAGGGAATTTATCATTATTTGGGAGAAGATTACGCTAATGGTAATTGGTTTGAGCATCAACAACCCTTACCGGCTTTCTTTTGGGATAGTAAACAAACCGAGATGAATTGCCTCAAACAAGTATTATCACAGGTGGAAAATACCGGTTATGCCCATCATATTCAAAGATTAATGATTTTGAGCAATTTTGCCTTAATTTTTGGTTGCTCTCCCCAAGAGATTGAAAACTGGTTTCATAGTGTTTTTATCGATGCCTACGATTGGGTAATGCAGACTAATGTACTGGGAATGGGACAATTTGCCGATGGGGGAATTCTCGCTTCTAAACCCTACGCTTCCTCGGCCAACTATATTGATAAAATGAGTGATTATTGTCGGGGTTGTGTGTATAAAAAAAATGAACGAGTCGGGGAGTTTGCCTGTCCTTTTAATTTTCTTTACTGGGATTTTTTGGCACGACATCGAGAAAAATTAAAATCCCAAGGTCGAGTTAATATGATTTTAGGTCATCTCGATCGAATGTCGGCAGCTGAACTTAATCAAATGCGCTGCCAGTCCAACCAATTAAGAGCTATCAGCAGTCAGCTTTGAATCAGTTATCAGATGCCAGTTTTCAGTTCACTGATTACTGATTACTGTTTACTGTTTACTGCTCACTGAAAAACCCCCAACCCCCAAACCCACTATGATAATTGCTATATGAGTAAATCCAAGCAAAAAAACCGGATTGCCTATCAGGAATTTGGAGATCAAAGTAATTCTCAAGCTTTTGAGCGTTCCATTCCCGAATTACCGCCAAATCAGCAGAATTTGCGAGTACAAACCTCCCGCTCTGGTCGGGGGGGAAAAACCGTTACCATGGTTACAGGTTTTCAATGCCAAACCGAAACTCTGACGAAATTATTAAAACAGTTAAAAACCGCTTGCGGAACGGGTGGTACAGTGAAAGAAAATACCATTGAGATCCAAGGAGATCATCGCCAAAAAATTCTACAAATTCTCATTGAATCGGGTTACAAAGCCAAAATTAGCGGAGGATAGCTTAAAATCATGATTCCCTCTTGGTTGCTTATCGGTGTCGTGGGATTTTTGGTAGCGTTAGCTGGGGGATTACTCAATTCTCGCGATGTACGTTGGTTTGCGCGATTGCGTCGTCCCGATTGGTTAACCTTTGAAAGATTAATTCCTCTTATCTGGACAATTATCTATATTTGTGGGGCAATTTCTGCTTATTTAGTCTGGGAAGCTCAACCGGCTAATCGCTGGTTTTTGATGGCTTTTTATCTGTTGGTGGAATTGACTATTACTGCCTATACTCCCGTCACCTGTAAACTACGCAGTCTCAAAGCGGGAACGATTATCGGAGGTACGGGTTTTTTCTTGGGTTGTCTTCTGGCGCTATTGGTTTTCCCTGTTTCTTCTTGGGCGGGCATCCTACTCTTACCCTACCTGATTTGGAGTCCGATCGGTACCTATGTGACTTGGGAAATGATCCATCTCAATCCTAGGGATGTATAGATAGGTAAAGTGGGATGTGTT
This sequence comes from Microcystis sp. M061S2, assembly GCF_020245605.1. Classification (NCBI taxonomy): domain Bacteria; kingdom Bacillati; phylum Cyanobacteriota; class Cyanophyceae; order Chroococcales; family Microcystaceae; genus Microcystis; species Microcystis sp. M061S2. The sequence continues at coordinate 22,862 of NZ_JADBUP010000086.1, forward strand.
AAAAATTAACACATCCCACAGGTCTTATTGCCATCTACCAACTTGAAAATCTAGACTGTTTTTTCCGCTCTAACTCGTTCTACCTTTACCTTGGCAGGACTGGAGCAATCAAGGAAGTTAGGAACCTCCTGACGACAGTGAGGACAATACCAGTAGGCACGACCAACCACAAGGTGACGAAGGGTAATTCCCGAACAAGTAGGGCTGCTGTGCATGGATTGTTAGACTAATTTTAAAAGCTTTTAAAATTGTCCTACCTCCTACTGCGATTTTAAACAAAATCGCCGCTCTTTAAATCTATCTTTAGGTAGAAACCTAGTGTTTCTTTCGATAGACTTCCCCGAAAATACCTAAGAATGAGGACGGAAAAGATGGGAATGTTGCGGGTGATAAAGTTGCGATCGAGTTCCTGTAATCTGGTTTAAAGCGGGACTAATTAGATAAAGGGTAGTTCTGGTTAAATTTTCCCGATGGGTTAATCGGGACATCTCTGACAGGGGGACAACCCAGATTTTTTCGTCGGGCCAACCGAGACGGAAACAAACGGCCACCTGTTGCTCTGGTGGGTAGTGTTTTAGGAGTTTTTCCTGGGCCTTGTCAACGTGACGGGCGGCTAAATATAGGCATAAACTGGCTTTATGGGCGGCTAAAGAGGCTAATTCTTCACTTTCTGGCATAGGAGATGCTTTTCCTTCCACCCGGGTTAGAATAATTGTCTGGACTAATTCCGGAATCGTTAATTCTAGGGCCAATTTGGCCGCTAATCCTTGAAAGGCACTAATTCCGGGGATTAGCTGAAAGGGGATATCTGCTGCTGTCAAAAGCTCAATTTGTTCTTGGATGGCACTATAGAGACTTAAATCCCCCGATTGCAGTCGCACCACCGCTAAACCCCGACGCACGCGATCGATCATTAAAGGGATAATTTCTTCTAGGGTGATGCTACTGGTGGGAATTAACTCGGCATCTTTAGGAGTGTCCTCAAGAATCTGTTTGGGGACGAGGGAATCAGCAAAGAGGATGACATCGGCTTTTTGGAGAATTTTATAGGCTTTTACCGTCAATAATTCCGGATCTCCGGGGCCCGCACCAATAAAATAGACGGCCGGGAGGAGACGAGAGGAGTCAATTAAAGTCATACTAAATCCTGTTTAAAAGGGGTGTGGGAAGTGGGGTGTGGGGTGTGGGGTGTGGGGTGTGGGGATGTGGGGAGAATAAATAAAAACAATCTCCTGAATCCTGAATACTGAATCCTATCATTAACCTGAACATTTGTATTTAATTAGGGTGAATGACTATAATTAATGATAAAGCACGGTCAGCATTGACAATGATTAGCGATCAATCCCTCCCCCCCCAAAATATTGAAGCAGAAGAATCTATCTTAGGTGGTATTTTACTAGATCCAAAAGCGTTAGGTAGAATCAGTGATTTTTTAATTCCAGAAGCTTTCTATGTGAAAACCCATCAAGATATTTATCGTGCGGCGCTTGCTTTACAAGGGAAGGGAAAACCGACGGATTTAATGACGGTTAGCAGCTGGTTACAGGATAATCATCTGCTGGAAGAAATCGGGGGAATGCCGCGATTGTTACAATTAATTGAGCGCACTGTCTCGGCTGCTAACATCGATCGCTATGGGGAATTAGTGATGGATAAATATATGCGTCGTCAGTTAATTTCCACCGGGGGAGAAATTATCGAGTTAGCTAGGGATACGACGCTAGAATTAGAAAATGTTTTCGATGAATCGGAACAAAAGATTTTTCGTCTCACCCAAAAACGACCCCAGGAGGGTTTAATTTTTCTGGGGGATACTTTAATCGAAACTTTTAACGAAATTGAGAAGATGCAGGAGACCACCACTCTACCCGGTATCGAAACTCAATTTTATGATCTCGATGCGATGACCAGTGGTTTACAACCCTCGGATTTAGTTATTATCGCGGGTAGGCCTTCCATGGGAAAAACTTCTTTTGCTCTTAATATTGCCTATAATATCGCTCAACAGAATTTACCTGTGGCGGTCTTTAGTTTGGAGATGTCCAAGGAACAATTAGCCCAACGTTTGTTATCGAATGAGGCTAAAATCGAAAGTAATCGGATTCGCTCGGGCCGTTTGGGACAAAATGATTTAGAGAAGGTTCTTGGGGGACTAGAAAAGTTATTAAATTTGCCCATATATATCGATGATAGTGCTAATTTAAGTGTGATTCAAATGCGTTCCCAAGTGCGGCGTTTACAGGCAGAAAAAAAGGGACAAATGGGCTTAGTTTTAATCGATTATCTGCAATTAATGGAAGGTGGAGGTGATAATCGCGTTCAGGAAATTTCTAAAATTACCCGCAGTCTTAAGGGTTTAGCGAGAGAAATTCATGCTCCAGTAATTGCTCTTTCTCAGTTAAGTCGCGCCGTGGAATCTCGCAATAATAAAAGACCGATGATGTCCGATTTACGCGAGTCGGGATGTTTAGCGGGTGATAGTTTAGTTGAGTTAGCCGATCCTCGTGCTAAAGTGCCAATTTGTCAGTTAGTGAATTGCTATAATTTTACGGTTTTTGCTCTTAACGAGGAAACAATGAAATTAGAAAAAGCACTGGTAACTAAGGTCTTTTCCACAGGATTTAAGCCAGTTTTTCGATTAACAACTCGTTTAGGTCGCACGATTAGAACTACAGCCAATCATAAATTTTTGACCGTCCACGGTTGGCAAAGATTAGATGAACTAAATATTGGTAATTATATCGCTTTACCTCGCTCTCTGAGTAATTCAGACCTAACTTTTAATTGGGATGAAGTTATGGCAATTCAAGCGGATGGAGAGACAGAAGTGTATGATTTAACAGTAGATAAACTGCATAATTTTATTGCCAATAATATCATCGTCCATAATAGTATCGAACAGGATGCGGATTTAATTATGATGTTATACCGAGATGAATATTATAACCCCGATAGTCCCGATCGAGGTGTGGCCGAAGTAATTATTACTAAGCATCGTAACGGTCCCACCGGCACAATTAAGCTACTTTTTCAACCAGAATTTACCAAGTTTCTTAATCTTAAACAAAGTCGCTCTAATTATTAAAATGCAAGCAACTATTAATTATATAAAAACCAATTGGCTCTTAATACTTTTGGCAATTATCCTAACTCTCGGTGTCGTTTTTCGTTGGGCAAATATCGATAAAAAAGTCTATTGGCATGATGAATCCTACACCACCATTAGAACCACTGGTTATCAAGCCAAAGAAATCGCTGATACTATCTTTCAAAACCGTCTTTTATCTACCACAGAATTAGGAAAATTTCAGCAGCTTAAACCCGAAAGTAATGTTTTTGATACGATTCAATCTCTCGCTAAAGAAGACCCTCAGCACCCACCTTTATACTTTATTATCTCTCGCTATTGGGAAAAAATATTCGGTTTTTCTCCCGTTTCTTCCCGCAGTTTAGCGATTGTTTTTAGTCTGCTCTCCCTGCCATTTATTTACTATCTATCCCTAGAATTATTTGCAGCAAAGTTAACGGCAATTTTAGCAGTAATTTTATTGGCACTGTCCCCAGTTGATATAATATTTGCTCAAATGTCCCGTCAGTATAGTCTTTTAGTTTTGTTAACGATAATCAGTCAATTAATGCTGTTAAAATGCCTCAAAAAAAGAACTCTTGTTAATTGGTCTTTATACACCTTATCTAATACTCTCGGACTCTACACCCATCTCTTTTTTATTCTCAACTTATTTGCTCAAGCAACCTTGATAATTTGGTATCTTGTTATGAAACCAGAGCGAAAAAATAACTTGATATTTTTCCTGTTATCTGGGTTAACGATGATGATTTTATATATACCCTGGTTACAGGTTTTTTTAACTAACTCTCAAAGGGCCTTTAACTCCACCAGTTGGGCTGCCGTTAACTATCTCGATTGGGGATTGTTCGGTAAATTATGGCTCTTAACTTTTACTTCTCCATTTAGCGATAGCGATTTTGGTTTTAATAACATCTTCACCTATATATATAGACTAATTTTTTTAATCTTAACTATCTATGCTTTTTATCAAGTTTATCGCTACAATAACCCGATAGTTTTTACTTTTCTGATTACCTCAACCCTAGTACCTTTCCTAGCTTTAGTCATTCCCGATCTAATTTTGACCACCACTAGATCAACTGTCACCCGTTATCTAATTGCGACCTTTCCCACTATCTATATAACTGTGGCTTTTTTCTTGTCACAATTGCTTAATCAAGGTAAATTTTCAGGTAAAATTATCTTGACTTTTTTGTTAACTGCTAGTATAATATCGAACTTTAATAATGCTCTTTCCGAAACCAGTTGGGCAAAAGTTCCTAGTTATTGGAATGGCGAAGTTGCCAGAAAAATCAATGCTGTACCCAATGCCATTATTATCAGCGACGAAGGTAATGACTGGACTAACTTAGGTGATTTGCTTTCCCTTAATTATCGTCTTAATTCTGATGTACAATACTTCCTGACTACCACTAACCCTGATACCGATAAGTTAAAAGAAGTTCTAGAAATTCCCCAGACCAACTTATTTCTTTTTCGTCCTTCCAATCGGTTATTACTGGCCCTAGATCAATTCGATATTCGTCTTGATGATTTCTATCCTCAGGGTCAATTGTGGCGAAGGAAGAAATAGGTAAATATATATTTTGTGTCAATCTAGCCTGAAAGAGTTGAGCAAAGCTGTTATTATAACCAGTTAAAACCGTTAATTCTCACCCTAAAGAAATGACTTTTCTAATTCCGACTAGCGTTTGGCGGCAAATTCTTAAAAAGCTCCCTATACTACTATTCTTAACATCTTTTCTGATAGTCGTATTCTTAGGCTATTTTTCCGCTGCTTTCTCTCAAAGTCGGGATACCGATATTCGCGGTGTTTGGATTACCACCAACGATACTGCGATGCTGATGGACAGGGATAAACGACAACAGGCGATCGAGCAATTAGTTAATCTTAATTTTAATGCTATCTATCCCGTGGTCTGGAATTCCGGTTATGCTCTCTATCCTAGCGCGATCGCTCAACGGGAAGGAATACAGCCTTTTGTGCCTACGGGAGCGCAGGGACAAGATATCTTGGCAGAATTGGTGGAACAAACCCGTGGAAGGGGATTATTGGTCATTCCTTGGTTTGAATTTGGATTTATGGCCCCTCCCACCTCTGAATTAGCCTTAAAACATCAGGACTGGTTAACCCAAAAACGCGACGGGGGGACCACTTGGGTGGGGGCAGCCGGTGAGGTGGTGTGGTTGAATCCTTTCCGTCCCGAGGTGCAGAATTTTCTGCGGGAGTTAGTCTTGGAAGTAGTGGGACAATACGATATTAACGGCATCCAATTCGACGATCATCTGAGTTTGCCCAACGAATTCGGCTATGATCCCTATACTATCGCTCTTTATCAACAGGAAACGGAAAAAACGCCCCCGGCTAACCCCCGGGATCCGGAATGGACAAAATGGCGGGCCGATAAAATCACCGCTTTTCTGGCTAATCTCAAAGAATCAATTCAGGCAATTAAACCGAATATACTGCTTTCGATCGCCCCTAATCCCTACGAATTCGCCTATAATGGTCATTTACAGGATTGGCTCGGTTGGGTGCGGCAAGGATTAGTCGATGAGTTAATCGTACAGGTTTATCGTCCCGATCTGCCCAGTTTTCTCAAGCAAATAGAGCGTCCCGAAATTCAGGAAACCCAGCAAACTATCCCCACCGGTGTGGGAGTTTTAACCGGTTTACGCAATCGACCGATTGCCCTACCCTTTATTGAAGAAAAGGTATTGGCTGCTCGTCAACGGGGTTTAGGGGTGATTTTCTTCTTTTATGAAAGTCTCTGGCAGCAAGCTTTGGAACCTCCAGAAACCAGAAAAGCGGCAATTCAAGCGCTGTTTTCCCAACCCATCACTCCCCGTCTTCCTGTGGTGGAAAATATTCCCTTAGTTAGTACACCTGAACCTATTTACCAGCCAGAACCAACCCCCACACCTCCCCCGTTAGCGCCGGACGGGATCGAAATTCCTGTAATTCCCCCTCCGGGTAGTTAATAGCAATTTTTGCCCATCGAAATTATACTAAATCCTGTTTAAAAGGTATAGGAGAGTGGCGGGCTTTTTTTCAGTGTTGCCAAAGGCACGGCGTAGCCGTCCAGTAAACAGTAAACAGTGAAAGGCTGCCAGCTAAAAAGCTTGTCAAGATTGCCGAGAAGCAGCATTTATTCAGAGTAATTCTTTTAGTCCTATGGTGATATAATTTTGAGTTTGATTGGGATTTTGGATAAACCTAACGACGATTTTATCTCGTTCTTCTAATAGGGTTTCTAGGGTTAATAAATCTGATTCTGTAGGTTGAGAGAGAATTTTATATAAGGTACTCTCACTCAAATTATAGTCTGGCTCATTTTCTTTGGCAATCTCACTAATTTCGTTGCGATTATAAAAAATAATTCCTCTGAATTGCACAAATATTTGTGCATTTTGATAGTTTTTCTGGGGATTAGCATGATTATTGAGAGTCAGAAGCATATAGATTCTATTCATCCCGCTTTGAAATTTACCAGCAATCTGCTTTAATGTGCTTTCTTTGTCTTTTTTTGCCTGTAGGGATGCTTTGAGTTCAACTAAACAAATTTGCAGATGATAATTGAGAATTTTACCAGCATCATCGACTTTTCTCTGTAAAACTAATATAGCTTTTTCAGGGGTTTTGCCGGAAGCAGAGATACCGGGTAACTCTTTTTCTAAATTGATAACCCAGATTTTATCTACTTCTGTAGATATATTTTTGTCATTTTTAGACGATAACTGTAAGTGATTAATAACTACTTTCTTTAAATCGCTCTTATTTGTTTCTAGAATTTCAATATACGCATCCTGACTAAGGCAGATTTCTTCAATAAAACCCGATTTTTCTAAAGCTTGATGAAACTCTTGTCTAAGGGAAAATATTTCTTTTTTTGAGTTAGACTTACTCATTCTCTGCTAAATAGATATGGTTGGTTAAAATTTCTCCAGATTTCTGCACAGAGTTGATAACTTCTTTAAAGTTACGAAAATAAACACCATATTGACTGGTTCCATAATCAATAATTTTATCACCCGTGAAAAAGTAAACCCCTAAGTCTTCTTTAGCAATTGAAATTTCTGGATTTAAATTTTTTAATTGATTATCTTCAATGATTTTTGTGACATCAACATCATAACTTTTTAAGGTATGAAGATAAACATAATTGTTGAGAATATCGGTTAAAATCGGGCTATGGGTGGTGATCAAAACCCGATTATCATGCTCGGTGACAAATTGAACTAAAATATCCATTAAGCGAATTTGATTTTCGGGATGCAAATTAACCTCTGGTTCATCTATCATCAAAAAATTGTTTTTTTCCTTTGCCCAATATTTGAGATAAAGATACAAGATAGTCAACTGATTGACTGAAGATGAAGCTAGATACATGGGTAAATCTTTGCTTTCATCGAATTTAAAAGAAAATTGAATAGGTGCGATCGATTCTAGACTAGAAATCGTGATTTCTCCTCCCATTAATCCGATCATCTTTTCAATCAGAGAATTATAAACTGAATTAATTTTTTTCTTGGTATTGAGAGAATAAAGCGACTCAATCACTTTATTCATTGGTTCTGTATAAGACCTTTTGGGTAATTGTTCTTGAAGACGTTTGAATATATCCCGATTAGTATCAACATCATCATCAATATTTTCTATTAATTCTTGCAATCGACGATTATACTCACTTCTTTTATTTCTCTCTATCTCATAAATGTACTGGTAGAAAACAGGAAAAAAGCTACGACTAGCGGGGATAAAAAAAGTATCTTCTGTCTTAGACAAAAGCACTCTTATTATTGAATAAATAATTAGTAATTTTTTGGATGGTTTAGCTCTCTCAAACAAGTCTCTGGGTATTTGATCAAATACTTTCTCAGGTATATTAAGTTCTTTTATATTTATTGTTAGGCTACCTTGGTCTTTGCTAATCTGTAAATACTCCAGATCATTATTTCCTTCAACACTAATCAAAAAAGTTGGTTGAAATTCCGTCTCTTTAAATTCTTTAATATCCGCTTGAAAAATTAATTTATTGGAACTAATAATCGTTTCTTTAATACTGGCATCAAGATTATAAGTATTAACAACTTCTTTTTCAATAAATCGGCTAAATTTATTGAGAATCTCATCGATTAATTCTTGATTGATCGTAATTTTTTTAATAGGTTTTTCCGAGTCAATTACTAAAGAATCAATTTCGGTATTTTCGGAAAACTTTCTAATATTGTCATGATTAAAAATTGTCCATAAAAGCTGAGAAACTAGGGTTTTGCCACTATTGTTGTAGCCAATAAAAGTATAAAACTTCTTGGTTAAATCTATAGCTTGATTATTATTTCTAATTGATCCCAAATTCTTGATCAGTAGTTCCATATTATTTTTACCAATCACACCGAGAGGATAACTAATTTTTAAAGGTGGACAAAATGCCCACCCTTAAAACTATTGTAAACTGCTAGTTAACTGACTTTTGGCCTTAGCTAAAGCTTCGCTTAACTTACTAGCATCCCGTCCCCCAGCTTGAGCTAAATTGGGACGACCACCACCACCACCGGCGCAGATTTTAGCGATCGCACCGATAAATTTACCCGCTTGTAAACCCTTATCTTTAATCACCCGGGGACTAAAAGCGGCCACTAAACTCACTTTATCAGCTGCGGGAGTCGAGGCCAAAACCACTGCCCCTTCCCCTAATTTTTGCTGTAGTCTTTCGGCTGCAGCCATCAAAGCATTAGCATCAATATCACCCAAAGAAGCGACTAATAGCTTAAATTCGCCGATAGATTCAGCTTGAGATAGCAAAGCATCCGATTTATTTAGCGCCAACTCCTGTTTAACCGCTTCTAACTGCTTTTGTGTCCCCTTTAACTCCGATTGTAGGGCCGTAATGCGATCGGGAATTTCCAGAGGTTTGACCTTAAAGCGATCGCACAAGTCCCGCACTACCTGATCCCGTTCATTCAGGTATGCTAACACGGCGGGGCCAGCCACCGCTTCGATGCGACGAATTCCCGCAGCGATTCCCGTCTCGGAGATGATTTTAAATAAACCGATCTCGGCGGTATTTTTAACGTGAGTTCCCCCGCATAATTCCATAGAAACGCTAGGAATATCGATAACTCGCACTTCTGAGCCGTATTTCTCGCCAAACATGGCAATAGCTCCCTTTTGCTTCGCTTCTTCCAATCCCATCACCGCTATCTCGGTGTCATGCGCTTCGGCAATCCAAGTGTTAATCTGTTCTTCCACCTGTTGCAATTCAGAGCTAGTCAGGGGACGAGGACAGTTAAAATCAAAACGGAGGCGCTCAAAACTGACGAGGGAACCTGCTTGGGAAATCCCAGCATCGACAAGCTTTTTCAAGGCCGATTGTAGCAGATGGGTGGCGGTATGATTAGCTTGAGCGCGACGACGACAGGAGCGATCAATCTGAGCATTAATTGTATCGCCGGTGGTGACAATTCCCCGCTCCACCCGACCAAAATGGATAAAAATCCCCGATTCTTTCTGCACATCCTCCACGCGGATAAGCAGATTATCGCCGGTTAAATAACCCTTATCACCGATTTGTCCACCCGATTCGGCGTAAAAAGGGGTTTGATCGAGAACTACCTGCACCTCAGTGCCTGCTGCGGCCGATTCCACCGTTTTACCAGCGACTAAAACCGCCTTTACTGTTGCGGTTGCTTGCAAATCCGTATAACCGAGAAATTCCGTCGGGTGAATATGTTCCGCCAGCTTATCTAAACTACCCTGTACCGTCAAATCTATGGTTTCGTGGGCGGCTTTTGATCTTTGCTGCTGTTTTTTCATTTCCTGCTCGAAACCCGCCGTATCGACGCTTAAACCCTGCTCCTCAGCAATTTCTTGAGTAAGTTCTAGGGGGAAGCCATAGGTATCATAAAGGGTAAAGGCATCGACTCCCGAAATCTGGCTTTTTTCTTTTTCTAGAATCGATTCGAGCAGTTTCTCGCCTCTTTCTAGGGTTTCTAAAAATCTCGCTTCCTCTCGTTCTAATTCTGCCTTGATCACCGTTTCTCGTTCCCGAACATTGCCATAGACGGATTCGGAAAGAGCGATCGCAACTTCCGCCACTTTGGTGATAAATTGACCTTCAATACCGATTAAACGCCCGTGCCGTACTACTCTACGAATCAGACGACGCAAGACGTAACCTCTGTCATTATTCGATGCTGAGATACCATCCGCTATCATGTGTACTACCGAACGCACATGATCGCCGATGACTTTTAGGGAAACTTTCGTTTTTTCGTCCGCTTTCTGGTAGTCTATGGCTGCTAACCGGGCCGCTTCAGCGACAATCGGGAAAATTAGGTCAGTTTCGTAGTTATTGGCGACTTTTTGCAGGATTTGCGCCATCCGTTCCAAACCCATCCCCGTATCGATATTTTTATTGGCCAGGGGTGTCAGATTGCCATCCGCGTCGCGGTTATACTGCATGAAGACGAGGTTATAAAACTCGATAAAACGGCTATCATCCTCTAAATCGATGGTTTTATCCCCTAATTCCGGGTGAAAATCGTAGTAAATTTCCGAACAGGGACCACAGGGACCCGTGGGACCCGATACCCAAAAGTTATCCGCTTCGCCCATTTTTTGGATACGATGGGCAGGAATACCGATTTTATCGCGCCAGATAGCGAAAGCTTCCTCATCCTCTCTAAAGACACTAACGACTAATCTTTCGGGGGGAAGGTTAAAAACTTCTGTGGACAATTCCCAGGCCCAGGCGATCGCTTGTTCTTTAAAATAATCACCAAAGCTAAAATTGCCCAACATCTCAAAAAAAGTATGGTGTCTAGCAGTCCGGCCGACATTTTCGATATCGTTGGTGCGAATACATTTTTGGGAAGTGGTAGCGCGGGGAAATTCCGGGGTCTTTTGCCCCAAGAAAATCGGCTTAAAAGGGAGCATTCCCGCAATAGTCAGCAAAACGGTGGGGTCTTCTGGTACTAGAGAGGCACTAGGGAGAATTTTATGGTTTCTGGCCGCAAAAAAGTCTAAAAATCGCTGGCGAATCTCGCTTCCGCTTAGGTGGTTACTCATAGAAGATATCAGTTAGTCAGAAAATGCCTATTTTATCCATTGTGGCATTTTTGCGTTTTAACTCTCCACCTTTACTCTCGCGCCGCTTGTCGGACCTGTTCTAAGTCTAAATCCAAAGCTTGAGCGATTTGTTCCACACTTAAACCCAAAGCAAGCAAACGGGGAATAGATTCCAGTTTTCCTTGCTGTCGTCCTTCCTGTCGTCCCTCCTGTTTAGTTGCTTCCTTCCATTCCTGATAGGTTTGAGATAAAGTCATAAACACCTCTCTATCTTCAGTTTCTAGGATGTTATTTATTTCCATACTAACCCGCCAACTAATTAATAATTCCAAGACATTTTCCCGGAAAGCATTACCTTGAGGTAATTCTAACAATTCTCGCACCGCTTGGTCT
>NZ_JADBUP010000087.1:0-46117 GCF_020245605.1 Microcystis sp. M061S2
TAAAACCAGAAAGAATTTTTCATCAGAAGTTAAACCAACAGCATCAAATCCTGTGGTAGAATCTTTGAAAACTTTATTGATACGATAGCCTTCGTAACCCAGGTCACTATAGTCATAGATCTTATCTACTTCTTTGCCTTTATCCGTATCTTTCCAAATATCACGAAAAGCAGTGTCTTTGGCAAAAATCTCAAAGGTTTGGTCGGTAGGAGGCGCACTTCCTAAAACAGTAATTTCTATTTGTTTACTGGTTTGTCCTGGGAAAAAGGAGAGGGTTTGTTTGACAACATTGTTAAAATCTTTTAATTGGTTAGGGTCTATTGAATTGGCACTTCCATCAAGGGTATAGTAATCAACGGTTATGGGTTTATTATATGTTGAGGACAGTTTAACCTCGAAAATAACCTTCCCTGTGGGAGCATCAAACCGCGCATTACTGACTGATATCGTTGGTTTAGGTGGAGGATTAGGAGTGGGTGGGAGTCCAAAAACACTCCCCTCAGTAAATATATCTGGATGTCGATGATCTTTGGAATACCAAGGATAATAACTAGATGTGACGTTGGGGCCTAAATACCAAACTTTGTTCGCAGTATTTCCACTAATAATACTATTTGTATACCATTTATTATCCCCATACGGATTGATACTTCTATTGAAAACACCACCACCGTAATCGGCACTATTGCCAGTAATAATATTATTATTCAAATATAAGCCATCTAATGTTAAATACGGACTTGGATGGTCATTGTAAATTCCCCCTCCTTTATCATTAGCCGTATTACCAACTATTGTGTTGTTGATTGAAGATAATGTTCCACTCTGTTTATAAATTCCCCCTCCACTATCAGCTGTATTACCAGTTATTGCATTATTTTCTAATGTTAATGCCACCCCACTGGCATTGGCGTAAATTCCCCCTCCTCGTTTAGCTGTATTATCAGTTATTGTATTTTTGTTGATTATTCTGGTTGATGTTGCCCCCCACGAAATGTAAATTCCCCCTCCACTATCAGCTGTATTACCAGTTATTGTATTGTTGGTTAATAATGTTGATGTTGATTCTCCAAATGACGAAGTGTAAATTCCCCCTCCCGTATAAGTAGCCTTATTACCAGTTATTTTATTGTTAGTTAATGTTAATGTTCCCCCGCTAAAAATTCCCCCTCCATAACCAGCCGTATTACCAGATATTGTATTGTTGGTTAATGTTAATGTTCCCCCGCTAACGCTAAAAATTCCCCCTCCATAACCAGCCGTATTACCAGATATTGTATTGTTGGTTAATGTTAATGTTCCATTATTTTCAATTCCCCCTCCCGTATTACCAGATATTGTATTGTTGGTTAATGTTAATTTTCCACTGTTGTAAATCCCTCTTCCTGCTTTGTTGCTGATATAGAGATTATTTAATATAACTCCAAGTTGACTAGAGTTGTATATAATAGAATTATTATCATTTTGTCCAGAGATAGGACTAGCATTATTAACAATAGAAGCTAGTGCTGTTCCATCAGTTTCAATGGTAATCGTACCATTCGTCTTCAAACTGCGATCGCCTGTTGTCGTATCATTAACATAAGTTAAAGCATAAGTCGTTCCTGATTTCAGCTTAATAATATAGGGAGTATTAGGACTTTTATTAGCAATTGCCACAGCATCCCGCAAAGATAAACCACTCCCAATAGTGGCACTACCATCATTCTCATCTATAGTAGTATTGACAATTAAAGTAATTGGTGCTGTTTGTTCAACCCCTATAAATTGTCCCCCTAAATCAATAACAGTACGATCATCTTCTGCTTGAATATAAGTTAACTCAGCCTCAGTTAAATTAACCCCTCTCACCAGATGAGAAAATAATTCTCCCTCATCCCCCACCGTATCCACCCTATTAATTTGAGCATCCACAAAATGCCCAATTTCTTCTAAAATCACCGCAACCAAAGCATCTAAACTAGCAGAAGCAAAAAAACTTTCAGATAGATATATCTTATTGGTGCTAATCCCATAAGCGCCATTTGCACTACCTAAAACACTGCTGTTGACAACCTCAATCTCAGGAAGTTGACTGAAATTTCGGCTTCGCCACTGCTGTTGTAATTGCGTCGCTTTAACCACATCATAACTTGTGCCAAAGGCTGTTTCTAAATTCGCCCAAAAACCATCAGATTGAGCAAAATCGAACAAAACATCGTCAACAACAGGAAGAATCGGCAACAGGGGAGAAGTCATGACATTAACTGCAACAGTTTATTGCTAACAGTTTTAGCCTAACAATTGCCAATTTTTCAAGACCCCTGTAACAGAAATTAATATTTATACAGAAAACGGGTTTCTCAAAGGACAAGAAAACGGGTTTCTCAAAGAAAACGGGTTTTCTAAATAGTTTCTCAAAGAAACCCGTTTTCTCTGACAAATGGCCAAAAGGTGATCACTAACATAAACTAAGCAGTTAAAGTATTTAACCAATTGATTAAATCTTCAACCGTAGAGAAGTCGAATAAAGCTTCTCCTAATACTTCAACATCATCAATACTTAACTCCATAATTTTAGTTTCTAAGGAAAAATTAATCTCCCCTAACTTGCGTTTAAGTTGACGAAGAATCAATGTCTTTTCCCGTTCAATACCTTGTTCAATACCTTGTTCAATACCTTGTTCAATACCTTGTTCAATACCTTGTTCAATACCTTGTTCAATACCTTGTTCAATACCTTGACGCATCCAACTGGTGGTAATTTGCATAACTCCCTCGAAATTACAAGCATTATAAAGTATTTAACCAATTGATTAAATCTTCAACCGTAGAGAAATCGAATAAAGCTTCTCCTAATGCTTCTATATCATCAATACTTAACTCCATAATTTTAGTTTCCAATGAAGGATTAATCTCCCCTAACTTTCGTTTAAGTTGACGAAGAATCAATGTCTTTTCGCGTTCAATACCTTGTTCGATACCTTGTTCAATACCTTGTTCGATACCTTGTTCGATACCTTGTTCGATACCGCGTTCGATACCGCGTTCAATACCTTGTTCGATACCGCGTTCAATACCTAGTTCGATACCTTGTTCAATACCTAGTTCAATACCTTGACGCATCCAACTGGTGGTAATTTGCATAACTCCCTCCTGTACGGGTTGACTAAATGTGCTAATCTCTTGTTGAAATTGTATCTCTTCGGCAGGATTTAGATTGAGATAAGTATCAATAAATCCGGAAATTAATTGCATTTTTGCAGGATTTAACTTTAAAGTAATTAACAAGCGCAGACATTCCGCCTTAACTTTTGCTCGCTCTTTCTCGGCAATGTTCATCTTAGCCATCAAAGCTGAAGCAACCGGATTCGGCTGATTGAGAAAATCTCGCCAATTTAATCGATTTAACTGCACTACTCGATAGTTAAATTCTAATACCTTAAAATCAGGAAAATCGACTACATATTGACTAATCGCTTCTCTTTTTGGCTTTGAATAAGAAAAAATTACAATCGGATAAATCGGTAGGACAAATTTCTCATGAAAACGAGCAAAATAAGTAAACATTCGCCGATTAAACCACTTGCGGGAACTTTCCTGCGCCTCGACATGAATCAGAAAAAAAGATTCTTTTCCTCGAAACTTAACTTGTACGACTAAATCGCTTTCATACCTTTCTCCTTCCGTGACATCGGTAAATACTTCTTTGTCTAAAAAAGTAATCGAGTCCCTATCTAAATAATCCATTACTTGAGGAAAAAATAACTCGATAAATTCGACAAAAAAGGTGGAGATTAACTCCTTAAATAAGCGATCATGGTCAATATTATTAGTCATGTAATGTCATCTTAACTAATCTGAACGATGAATGACTACTCTTCTCTATTGTATTCTGAAAAGTCGCCTTTGGCAACGGATTGTTATGACCTCACCCCCTTAACCTACCAGGAGAGGGGGATGCTTTCCGCAAAAAACCCCACAGAAAACGGGTTTCTTCAAGAAACCCGTTTTCTAGTTTAAAGATCAATTGGTAGATTTAAAGAGTGGTTTTCCTTCTGGTAATCGCCTAATTTTTCCCGACTCATCCCGTTCTACTTCTGCAAAAACATAATTGCCATTACTATCTTGCTTTAAGCATAATTTTCCATCTATTTGTTCATAAACAGGTGGACAAAATTGAGGGATTCCTCCAAATTCTACTACCTCACCCCCTAGCTCTTGTAAGATAGGACATAAGATGAGATTTTCTTCCTCATCAAAGACAAAATTATGAGTATTCGGATCTCGTAAAGGGAGAGGATAAATCGGTAAACCCATCGAACTCGTCAAAGCCTTTCCTGCTGCATCCCTAACTGGCTCTAAAAAAATTGGTTTTCCTTGAGAATTCTTGACAATTTCTTGAGTTTTTACATCCCTTAAAACAATTGTTCCAGTCGGTATAACTTCCTTTTCTATTAGCCTTAAATGAGCCTGGTGTAAATTCGGTAAATTCTTCTCCGATATGTTAAAATGTTTTGTATATTGAATCGCGGCTTTAACAAAGCCCAAGCGTTCTAATAATACCTGAATCCCTTGCTGATCTATACTGATTAATAAGTCAATATCGCTAACCTTTAGTTCTTCCGCTTTAGCAATCGCCGCTTTAATCAACAAATTAATCGTGTCCGGTTTGCGGTGCTTTTCTTTAACATACATCCCCAAAACTGCACCCACACGACGGGGAATGAAAGGATTTTCCCACATTTCCAAAGCAGAAATCTGGGGAGGTGGGGTCTCATCATAAACATAAGTAAAGAGAAACCCGACGATTTGCTGCTCATATTCCAAGACAAAACCGAAAGATAGCGGTTTTTTAAGCTGATACCTCACATATCCTTCATAGTCAAAATCAGGTTTCAGATTGATCGAGGGATCAGCATCCGATCGCCTTTGAGCAAAATCTCGCCAAAGAGGAGCGATCGCTATTGCATCTTCAGGTTTAGCTAGTCGTTGATGATACATAGTGGCTCTCTTGGATTTAGTGAGTAAAATGTATTCTAAGATACAGTCCCGCTGGCGAGGGAGTGGAACGAACCACAAAGACACAAAGGACACAAAGATCGATCAATCCTATGTAAGTTAAGCTTATCACACACAACCTAGAAGAGCCGCTATTTTATGCAAACAATCCCGAATCTTTCAAGGGTTCTATAACAAAAATTAACATTGATTACAAGAAACTGGGTTTCTAAATAGTTTCTCGAAGAAACCCGTTTTCTAAAATCACAACTTAATCTAATTCATTTGCCGTTTGCAAAACCTCCTCATAAAGTTGACGACTGATGCGAAAATTTGCTTGGAGTATTAGAGCATCGATTATGGGTTGAACCTTAGCAATCAATCCTCTATTTTTAGCGATTAAAAGAACTCCTAGAACCCCCGTAATTGACAGCCCCAAACGCACAGCCTCCCTCCGTCCAAGACGCTCATCAATTAACAATTCATCTGCTTTTAATTCTAAGGCAAGAGCGATTGCTTCTGCTTCGCCAATATCTAAATTATATTCATTGCTCAAACAAGCCACAAGTTCCAAATTAGCGGCTTGTTTAACCTGTATCCAGTTCAGAGAAATTATCGCTTTAATGCGGATATCTTCCTCGGTTAAATTGGCTAATTCATTGGCAACTGCTTGGGGAATAACAACATTAGTATAAATATCTCTTAAGATTGACAGATAACCAACAAGAGCAAGACTGCTGAGAGGAGAAGTATCGCTAATAATAATCATAGCCAACCTTTCTCTTTTAAATGCTTAATATCTTCCTGAAACTCAGCAACATCATAGTGAATACAAATTCCTCGTTCAAAAAGCATCCGTTGAAACTTGATTTGATTAATACCTAATAACTCACTTGCTTTTCCTAAGCTAATCTTATCTTGTTGGAATAACATAACAACAATTTCCTTCAACAGTTCATCCTCTGATAAACCACTTGCTTTAATCACTTCTTGAGAAATAACTAGAGTCATATTTTCTCCGTATTTTGATAAGAATTATACAAATTCTATCCTATGTTTTGCGCTCTGTCAATTCCCTTTGGCAGACCTCACTTCTAACTGTTAACTGTTAACTGAAATTCCCTCTCCGAAGCAATCTTACCCCTTGTCATGGCGAAGATGCGATCGCTAACGTCAAAGCTAGGCAGTTAAAGTATTTAACCAATTGATTAAATCTTCAACGTTAGAGAAATCGAATAAAGCTTCTCCTAATACTTCTACATCATCAATACTTAACTCCATAATTTTAGTTTCTAAGGAAAAATTAAGCTCCCCTAACTTGCGTTTAAGTTGACGAAGAATCAATGTCTTTTCCCGTTCAATACCTTGTTCGATACCTTGTTCAATACCTTGTTCAATACCTTGTTCAATACCTTGACGCATCCAACTGGTGGTAATTTGCATAACTCCCTCCTGTACGGGTTGACTAAATGTGCTAATCTCTTCTTGAAATTGTATCTCTTCGGCAGGATTAAGATTGAGATATGTATCAATAAATCCAGAAATTAATTGCATTCTCGCCGGATTTAACCTTAAAGTAATTAACAAGCGCAGACATTCCGCTTTTACCTTAGCTCGCTCTTTCTCAGCAATGTTCATCTTCGCCATCAAAGCTGAAGCAACTGGATTCGACTGATTGAGAAAATCTCGCCAATTTAATCGATTTAACTGCACTACTCGATAGTTAAATTCTAATACCTTAAAATCAGGAAAATCGACTACATATTGACTAATTGCTTCTCTTTTTGGCTTTGAATAAGAAAAAATTACAATCGGATAAATCGGTAGGACAAATTTCTCATGAAAACGAGCAAAATAAGTAAACATTCGCCGATTAAACCACTTTTGGGAACTTTCCTGCGCCTCTACATGAATCAGGAAAAAAGATTCTTTTCCTCGAAACTTAACCTGTGCGACTAAATCGCTTTCATACCTTTCTCCTTCTGTGACATCGGTAAATACTTCTTTGTCTAAAAAAGTAATCGAGTCCCTATCTAAATAATCGATCAATTGAGGAAAAAATAACTCAATAAATTCGACAAAAAAGGTGGAGATTAACTCCTTAAATAAGCGATCATGGTCAATATTATTAGTCATGTAATATCATCTTAACGAATCTGAGTGATGAATGACTACTCTTATGTATTGTATTCTGAAAAGTCGGTTTTGGCAACGGATTGTTATGACCTCACCCCCTTAACCGACAGCGATTGCCAAATTCGCCCAAAATCCATCAGATTGAGCTAAATCGAACAAACTATCGTAAACAGCAGGAAAAATCGGCAACAGGGTAGAAGTCATGACATTAACTGCAAAGGTTTACTGCTAACAGTTTTAGGCCAACAATCCCCAATTTTTCAACGTTGCTATCACAAAAATTAACATTTATTACAAGAAAACGGGTTTCTCGAAGAAACCCGTTTTCTAAATATTTTCTCGAAGAAACCCGTTTTCTAAATAAAGGCAATCACTCTCCCCAATTCATAATTCCAGGCTCCCTTCTCCCGCATCATACTTTGTGCTTTTTGTCAAAAAAACTTTTTTTTTGCAATAAAACTACATAAAAAAAAGATCATCGTTGTGGGTAAAAATGACTGATTTACCCGTCTTAATTAGGATCACCTTCTAGGTGTGGCAAGGGTTTCAACCATTGCTGCCCAAAAAAGCACAAAATAACCCATTATGAAATTCTATCAAATCGCTGTAACCATTATAACGTCGTTGTTAAATAAAAATCTTTCTCAATTAATTCTTAAGAATTTATAAATATTGCGGAATGTTAATTTAAATATTCTCAAGTTTTTGCAGTCAATAAATAATTTTTGCTTATCTTTGTCAGAAAATAGAACTTCTGCAAAAATCCAACATCTACCATTGGGTTAGGAGTCAGTTATCAGTTATCAGTTATCAGTTATCAGTTATCAGTTCACTGAGAAAACACCCCACACCCTACACCCGTTCGGCTGAGCTCACGGCCGAAGCCCACACCCCATACCCCACTTATTCAACAAACATGAAAGAATCGTGGCGAGAACGTCTGAATATCTCTCGAATAGCGATTAATGCTCCCAGGTTAACCATTGCTTTCTGGTTAGCGGTGGCAGTGGCGGGAATTTTGGCTTTTAGTTCCCTAAAATACGCTCTTTTCCCCGATATCAGTTTTCCAGTCGTAATAATTAACGCTCAAGCGGATTTAGCTACTGCTATCACCACGGAACAGCAATTAACTAAACCCCTAGAAAATCCCCTTTTCTCTCTCCCCGGTCGTCGTGATATTTCTTCGACTACTTCCGCCGGACAGTCAGTAATCAGCATTTTCTTTAAAATTGGCACAAATTTAGACAAAGCCACCGCAGCAGTTAAACAGGCTATCTCGCAAGTCCCTTTACCCTCTCAAGCTACTACAGAAGTTATCCCCGTTGATTTAAATGAGTCGGCAACAGTCACCTATGCGCTGGTGAGTGAGCAGAAAACTCTAGAAGAATTAAGCCAAATCGCCCAAGATAATTTAATTCCGCCCTTAAAAGCTCTCCCAGGTACGGCTAAAGTTAATTTACTCGGTCAAGGTACAGTTAGGGAAGATAATCCCCATAAAAGCTTAACCCGACCATTGCCCACGCTGGTGCGCTTTAACGGTCAAGAAGCGATCGCTGTGCAGGTAATCAAAAAAGGTGCCGCCAATAGTCTCGATCTGGCCGCTCAAGCAGAAAAACTGGTTAAAGACATAGCACAAAAACTGCCCGATGTCAAGATAATTTTAGCTGAAACCCAAGCGGAATATATTCGCGCTGCCCTACAAGGCACGATCGATGATTTACTTTTGGCAGTTTTGCTGTCCGTGCTGGTGATCTTGATATTTTTAGGCAGTTTCGCCGCTACGGTCATTTCTGCTCTGGTTATCCCCCTATCTCTTTTGGGGACTTTCATTATCATGGCAATCTATGGGTTTAATCTGGAAACCCTGACGCTGCTGGCTCTCGCTTTGGTGATCGGCATTGTCGTGGATGATGCGATCGTCGATGTGGAGAATATTTCCCGTTTAATCGATGCGGGGGAAACCCCGAAAAATGCGGCACTCAAGGGGACAAGGGAGATCGGATTAGCTGTCACTGCTTCCACTTTAACCATTGTTGCCGTGTTCATACCCGTGGCTTTTATGGGGGGTGCGGTGGGACAGTTTTTCCAACCCTTCGGTTTAACTGTCTCGGCTGCGGTGATTTTTTCCCTGTTGGTCGCCCGAACTTTATCGCCAGTTTTGGCAGTATATTGGCTGAAACCGCAGTCACGGGCAAAAATGACGAAACAAAAGCGACCGATTGAAAACGCCTATCGACGGCTCTTAAACTGGTCATTGCGTCATCGTTTGCTGGTCATTGCTATCGCCCTAATTACCTTTTTTGCAGGTATTGCCCTGATTCCTTTTATTTCTAGGGGATTTATTCCCCGACTCGATCGCGGCGAGTTTAATCTGGTTTATACTTCTCCTTTGCCGAAAATAACACAAATTAGTCCTAATAAACCGACGGCTAAGAGTTCTAGCGATAGTTTCGCTTGGATTTCCCAGTTAGCGAGTTCTCCCGAAATTTTTCTCCTGCGTCGCACTATCCGCGATGGCAGCAAATTAGAAGCGCCGATTTTACGGGATGGGGAAGTGGAATCGACTTTTATGATCGCTGGTTTACGCGGTGAGCCGAATCGTGGCAAAATTCACGTTAAACTGAAGAGCGATCGTAAATCTCACACCAGCGCCGTGCAGCAACGGATTCGGCAAATTTTACCGACAATTAGAGGGGTGAATGTCAGTGTCGAGGACATTCCTTTTGTGCAGACGGAAGCGGAAAAGCCGATCCAAATTGCGATTAAAAGCGATAATTTGCAGCTATTGCGCGATAGTGCCGAGAAATTGCGGGTTGAGGCCGCTAAAATCGCCGGTTTAAAGGATATTTCCCTATCATCTAGATTAAATGAGCGGGGGGATTTTTTGGCGATCGAGCGTTTAAATGGTCAACAGGCGATTTTTCTCAGTGCTAATCTTAGTCCCGATTTAGGATTAGAAGATGCGGCGATTAAAATTGAAGGGATTCCTTTACCGGAAGGGATAACTTTACAGCGTTGGGGTACTTCTTCTCAAAGTAGCGATGTTTTGGGCAGTTTTGGTCGCACTTTAATCCTGGCGACAATTTTAATGTTAGGAGTTTTATGGTTATTATTCAGAAGACTGCTAGAAACTATCGTCATCGCTTTATGTTTACCTTTAGCGATTGTGGGGGCAATGTTAGGGTTATTGGTAACGGGTAGTGAGTTTAGTATGATTTCTCTGATCGGGTTTATCTTCCTCTTGGGATTACTCGATAAAAATGCTGTGTTATTGCTGGATTATACTAACCAATTGCGTCAACAGGGTTGGAGTCGGGAGGAAGCGGTTTTAGAAACGGGAATGATTAGGTTAAGACCGATTTTAATGACCACCTGTTCGACAATTTTAGGCATGATTCCGATCGCTTTGGGATTGGGTACCGGTGCGGAATTGCGGCAACCCATGGCGATGGTAATTGTGGGAGGTTTAGTCACTTCTTCCCTGTTGAGTTTAATTGTTGTGCCTGTGTTATATCTAAGTTTAGAGGATGTTTGGAACCGGATTAAAGCCGGTCAAAAGTAGCTAGTTTTACCGTCCCTTTAGTTATTGTTTTGGCTTCTGATTACTATAGAGTCGTTTGAACTCTTTTTGTTGTTGATTATGATCGACAATTGGCTCAGGATAACCACAACGATGTCTTTCTAAACGGGGGATTTTCCCAGTTACTAAATATTCCGTATCTACGGAGGCTAATTCCGGCAACCACTGACGAATATATTCCCCTTCCGGATCGAATTTTTGTGTCTGACTAGCGGGATTAAAAATTCTTAAAGGTTTCGGATCCATGCCACTAGAGGCACTCCACTGCCAACCACCATTATTAGCGGCTAAATCGCCATCAAAAAGTTTCTGCATGAAGTATTTTTCGCCTTTTTGCCAGTTAATAATTAAATCTTTGGTTAAAAAACTCGCCACGATCATGCGACAACGATTGTGCATCCATCCCGTTTCATTTAATTGTCGCATGGCCGCGTCAACGATCGGATAGCCGGTTTTTCCCTGGCACCAAGCTTGAAAATGTTCTTCGTTATCCTGCCAAGGAAAATGACGAAATTCTTTTCTATAAGCACCGACCGCCAATTCTGGGAAAAAATAGAGACAATGCTGGTAAAATTCCCGCCAAGCTAACTCTTGCTGCCAAGTGATAATACTATCTTTTGCTTCCTCGGCGCGGCAATTTTCTAATAACTCTAGGGTTGCGGTCCAAATTGTGCGAATGCCAATCGCCCCAAATTTTAAAGCGGCACTCAAGCGCGAGGTGCCATCGAAAGCGGGGAAGTTACGATCTTCTTGATAATTGTTAATAACCCCTTGACAAAATTCTTCTAATCTGCTACTAGCGGCTTTTTCTCCGGGGGTGAGGGGTAAGGGATTTTGCCAGGTAAAACCTAAATTTTCTAGGGTTGGTAAGTTAATAGTTTCTGCGAGTTTCTCCCCCTCATTTTCGTCTAATCCTTGCAGGTTTTCTAGGGTTTTGGGGCTGGCTTTGGCTAATTGGCTCCAATTTTTCCAAAAAGGAGTATATACGGTGTAGGGACTTTTTGAGAGGGTGAGGACTTGCCCTGGAGCGTGGAGAAGTTGATCCCAGAAGGTTTCTACTTCAATTCCTTTTGTTTGTAAAGCGGCGATTACCTGTTGATCCCGTTGACGCGCGTAGGGTTCGATATCGAGGTTAAAAAAAACTGCTTTTGCCGATAAATTGCCGGCTAAATTGACGAGTGTTTGACTGGGGTTGCCGCGAATAATCAGTAATTGACTACCTTTTTGGCGATAATTTTTTTCTAATTCCTCTAGACAACCGAGGAGATAGGCAACTCTAGCAGGGGCGATATCATCCCTCTCTAAAATAGCGGGATCGAGGCAGAAAACCCCGATAATTTTCGGACTACGATCCCTAGCTTTACTCAGTCCAATATTATCCGAGAGACGTAAATCGCGACGATGCCAGAAAAGGATTAGATTTGACATAAAGTAAGGTGATGAGAAGATTATCAGGGGCGAGATTATTGGGGTAAAAGGGGGAGACAGTTAAGAACAAATTCAAGTCAAAAATACTCTTTCTGTAATTATAGGACAGTGGATCAAGAATAATTATCTAATTTTACAATCTAGCTGTGATTGGCAGTTAATTGATTGACAAAATCTCGATGTTCTGCTGTTTCTAACCCCCGCTGCAAAATCAATAAAACTTTTCCTAAGTCCCCCGTTAATAAAGCGTTTTTATCTAGCCATAAACCGGGGAAGATTTGGGAGCGTATTATGGCATCACTATCCGGTTCTAGTTTAATATATTCTCCTGCCTGTAGCCGAAACCAATCAATTTCTTGTTCATAAAACCGCCAGACTAGATATTCTTGGACTTGATTGCGACGGTAAACATTTAATTTTTGATGAACATCGTAGGAAGCACTAGAAGCGGCAATTTCGACAATTAATTCCGGCGCCCCTTCTACATAATCATCTTGACTAATTGTCGATTGTCCTCCCTTGTCAATTCTTAATAGGGCATCCGGTTGGGGTTCGTTATCAATATCTAATCTCACGGTGGCATTATCACCTAATCTAACACCTGGAGTCGCCGCTTTATAGAGAGCTAACCATCCGATAATATTAGCATGAGGCTCGGCGTGACTTTCAAATCTGAGGGGAGATGCCATATAAACAATTCCTTCAATTAGTTCCGCTTTTTTGAGATGGGGCATCCCTTGATAACGTCGTTCAAATTCCCATCGAGTTAATTTATCGCCGTTTTCTAGGGGAGGAATCGTTAAAGAAGCAGCTATTACTGGGGTAGTTGTCATAAGTTTTCTCTTTTCACCCGTCTTCTAGTTAATCTTTGCCCGCTATCGGATCAGGCTTTTTTACTGATCTTCCATTATTATAACACCCATCGGTAGGGTGTGTTAAAGCATCTCAACACACCCACAAAAATCAATTGTGAGTCAGCAAATAATCGACAAGCTTAATTAATCTTTTCTCTTTAACTCCTGACACCGGGCGATTTAGGACATCTTCCAAAGAATCAAAGGGCTTTTCTGAACGTTTTTTCAGAAATTCATTAACAGATGCCAGTGGAATTCCCGCTTTTTTAAGTTGATTAGCGTTATAGTTATTGAAAAAATATAAAATCGATTTATAACAATGAGAATAAATAATAATTTTTTATTCTCATTGTTAGTTTAAATGGTGATAGACCTTTCCGTCAAGGTGAAGCACAGACTAAATCCTTACTTAATCAAGTATTTCAGCTGCCATAAAGAACCCCATCTATCCCAGAAAAGCTGTATATTGAGATGCACATCGGTAAATTTACGGATTTATTGCAGTAGGATGTTTATCTAGCACTTTTGACAATGACAGAGAAAATCATCCTACCCACAGCTTCAATTAATTGAACTGCATAATTTTCTCGGCTACTTTCTGGGAAATAAAAGGTAAAATTGAGCGATTTTGACTGTTATCTTTTCCCTCGGTAAATACCACCAAGAGATAGGGAGTATGATGGGGAATTTCAATATAGGCTGCATCGTGACGCACTTGACTTGTCCAACCAGCTTTTGACCAAATTTGACTATTTTCTGGTAATCCTTGTCCCAGAAATCCTAAGATTTGTGTATCATCTCCTTGACTTGTCCAATCAGCAGGATTAAGACTTCGTTTTAGTAAAGACATCATCATCTGGGAACGTTGGGAAGAAACCGCAATCCCCCCGACAATAGTATGAATTAAACGCGCCACTGCATTGCTAGTTAACATATTGCGATTCTCCATTAATTCCCCTAAAAAAGCGCGTTCACGTCCATAGGGACCATCAGACCAAGTTTTTTGATTAACGTTAATTGTCGCTAATTCTGGCCAATTTAGGGATTGAAAATAACGATTAACTATGTTGCGTTGTTGCTTCCAAGTTTCAAAGGGACCGGCGGCAATTTCTGGACCGCTAGTGGTTCCCGTGACCAGATCTACAACTAAACTGGTAGCATCATTACTAGAGTCAACAATCATGTCACGAATGGCGCGATTTAATTCGGTGTTTTCGGGAATCATTTCCCCTTCTAACCACTCATGAATCGCTACTAGATAAAATAATTTCACTAAACTAGCGGGATAGGTTCTTTCTTGTCCGCGATAACTAAATCCGCGGGGGGAATATTTCCAGAATTCTTCGTGAGAAATTGCTCCCCCCGTGTTGACGATCACGGGAGGATCATATACTATCCAAGTTA
Source organism: Microcystis sp. M061S2 (assembly GCF_020245605.1). Lineage (NCBI taxonomy): Bacteria > Bacillati > Cyanobacteriota > Cyanophyceae > Chroococcales > Microcystaceae > Microcystis > Microcystis sp. M061S2. Next base: position 14,383 of record NZ_JADBUP010000087.1, read on the forward strand.
GGGCAATTTGTTCTTGAGCTAATTGGGGAAATTCTCGCCAAGTTGTTTCTAAAATATCTGTACCGAACTGTTGGAGATGGTCTTCAGTATGAAAAAAGTTCATAGGTGTGCTGCAAAGTCAAGAGTTAGAAGGTGGATAAATTCTTGAGTCGGCAATTCTCATTTTACGGTAAAATTTACCGATAATTAATTATTTGATCGCTTCTGAGTTTAATGTTTATATCTACCGATGAGGTTCATCTCCATTTTATCAGTCTTGATCCGTCCGGGGATAGACTAGAAAAACTGACTTCTTTGCTCTCGGAAGATGAAATAATTAGAGCTAATCGTTACCATTTTCCCCAACACAAGCGGCGTTTTTTGGTGGCGAGGGGGTGTTTACGCGAGATTTTAGGGTCATATTTGGCGATAAGTCCCGAAAAAATCGAGTTTATCTACAGCGAACGGGGAAAACCGAGTATTAACTACCAATTGCAGTTTAATCTCTCCCATTCCGAAGATATGGCCATCTGTGGCTTGACTTTAACCGCTCGCATCGGGGTAGATTTAGAGAAAATGCGCGAGGTGAAAGATTTAGATAGCTTGACAAAAAGGTTTTTTTGTGCTAGGGAACATGAGCTTGTTGAAAAGTCCCCAGAGAAGGAAAAGCTATTTTTTCAGTTATGGACGGCAAAAGAGGCTTATTTAAAGGCACTGGGAACGGGAATTAGCGGGGGACTCGATCTAGTGGAAGTGGGCCTCAATCCCTTAAAATTAGACAATGTGGCGGGGGAATGGCAATTATGGACAGCGGCAATCGGCGATAATTATCGAGCGACGGTGGTTATCGAAGGTAGCGATCGAGTGATTAAAACCTTTGGCCTTTCTGATCTATGATTAATTGGGGAGTTAATTGCCTTGAGAAATTCAGTAATTATTCCTAGCTATCTCAAAAAAAGCTTGTCCTTAATTATTACTTAACCTTGTTTTCTCTATGCGAATTGCTCTTTTTACAGAAACTTTCTTACCGAAAATTGATGGCATTGTCACCCGTCTTAAACATACCGTGGAACACCTACAAAGATTAGGTCATCAGGTATTAGTTTTCTCTCCCGATGGCGGTTTAAAGGAGTACAAAGGTGCTAAAATTCATGGAGTTACAGGGATTCCCTTACCCCTATATCCGGAATTAAAAATGGCTTTCCCCCGGCCTTCCGTCGGTCAAGCTTTGGAAAGGTTTAAACCTGATATTATTCATGTGGTTAACCCGGCTGTTTTAGGGGTGGGAGGCATTTATTTTGCCAAAACTATGAACATTCCCCTCGTCGCTTCCTATCATACCCATCTCCCCCAATACCTACAACACTATGGATTAGGTTCCCTAGAAGGATTACTCTGGGAATTATTAAAACTGGCCCACAATCAAGCAAGTTTAAATCTCTGCACTTCCACCGCTATGGTGCAAGAATTATCTAGTCGTGGCATTGAAAAGGTCGAGCTTTGGCAAAGGGGAGTCGATACGGAATTATTTCAACCTCATTTAAAATCCCCGGCTATGAGACTGAAATTATCCCAAAATAACCCCGATAGTCCTCTCTTATTATACGTCGGTCGAGTGTCGGCCGAAAAAGAAATCGATCGCATTAAACCAGTATTAGAAGCGATTCCCGAAGCAAGATTTGCCATTGTGGGAGATGGTCCCCATCGGGAAGCTTTAACAAGTCATTTTGCCGATACAAATACCCATTTTGTCGGTTATTTACAGGGGTTAGAATTAGCCTCCGCTTTTGCTTCCGCAGATGCTTTTCTGTTTCCCTCACGCACAGAAACCCTCGGTTTGGTACTCTTAGAATCCATGGCTGCCGGTTGTCCGGTGGTGGCGGCAAATTCGGGGGGAATTCCCGATATTGTCACCGATGGAGTTAATGGTCATCTCTTCGATCCTAGGGATGAAAAGGGTTTAATTAGTGCCACCCAAAGATTACTAACCGCCAAGGCAGAAAGAGAGGAATTACGACGAAATGCGCGTCTAGAAGCGGAAAAATGGGCATGGCAAGCGGCCACCAAACAGTTATTAAATTACTATCACCAAGTTTTGAAGAATAATTCTGTGGCTTTTGCCGCTTAATTGTTGTCAAAATGCTCGAATTTAACCGCAAAAACTTTGACCTATTGTAACTTTTATGGCCAGCGCACCCAGTACCACCTTAGATAAGTCCACCCAAGGGGTGAAAAAGACTTATCCCAACTATAAAGTTATTGTTCTCAACGATGACTTTAACACCTTCGATCATGTGGCCAATTGTTTAATTAAATATATCCCGGATATGACCACCGATCGAGCTTGGGAATTAACTAATCAAGTTCACTACCAAGGACAGGCAATTGTCTGGACAGGTCCCCAAGAACAAGCGGAACTTTATCACCAACAATTGCGACGGGAAGGATTAACCATGGCTCCCCTAGAGGCCGCATAATTATGAATAATGGTCGCTTAGTTTGGAATCATTCTACTCATATTCCGGGGTTGATTGCGGTATTAGAAAAGTTAATTACTTATCAGGGAATCACCACTGTCACCCCCGGGGTACTTTCTCGCTCAAAAGGTCATTGTCCGCGGTTACAATTGCGGATATCAGTGCCGATTCGTGGTGGTTTTAAGCTGATTGCGAGGACAGGAAAAAGTGTTCAGGAAGTCTTTGTTATTACCGATTTAAACCAAGAGGATTTAGAAATGGCTATCCAAGCTTGTTTAGGAAAATAACTGTCGTGGGTGCGTTGTTGAAAGGCTGCTGGTTACTAATCATTGTTTTTCTGTTTTTCTGTTTACATTCTCTCCCTAGTTTGGCAGTAATGGATAGGGTTCCTTTAACAGTAACTTTATTGCAGGAACGTTTAAGCGCACCCGTCCTTAAAGAAGGGATGACTACTATCGATTTAGCCAATTTAGTTATCGATATCCGCGATGAAAATAAGGAACTACAAGAACAATTTTATCAACAGATTCAAGGTCAAATTAATCGCGCTAAACAACCCCTAGGTTTAGATTTTAGTAATTCCTTAATTCAAGGCAATTTTATCGCTTCCCGTCTGGGTTTACCGACTCCTTTAACAAAAGTGGCCCTTGCTACCTTGTTATCACCCACAGAAGAACAGTTATTACAACAGGACGAAAATTTTTTATTCGATAGCGATGAACCGGTTTTTAATGTCACAGTATTTCGCGGACCGGTGAAGTTGCAGGGAACCGTATTTATGGGAGAGGTGGACTTTTCTAAGACCTTTTTTCTGCAAATTGTCGAAGCAATGGCAGCAAAATTTAGTCGTGAAAGTAATTGGGTAGAATCGCGTTTTGCTAGGGTGGCAAAATTTACCAAAGCAAATTTTATGGGAGATGTAAATTTTAGTCAAAGTCAATTTTTAAATAAAGCCATCTTTCGCAGCGCACATTTTAAAAGTATTACTAACTTTCATGGCAGTCATTTTACTGCCGAAGCTTATTTTGATCAAACTAAATACGATAAACTCGCAGATTTTACCCGTACTTTCTGGGAAAAAGAAGCCAATTTTTCCCAAAGTCAATGGCGAGATCGTCCGCTATTTTCTAAGAGTAGATTTTTAAGTTTATTAACCTTTAGAAATGCCACTTTTGAAAAATCAGGTGCTTTCCGGTCTAGTTATTTTAATGGTGTGGTTAGTTTTCAAGATGTGAAACTTTTAGATCAGGTAGATTTTAGTAATTCCACTTTTACTAACAATAGTTATTTAAGTGTATCAGGATTAGCTTTTGATTCCGATAAAGCGAAAATCCTAGGAGATAGAGGAGTAATTGGTCAGGCAATTTATTTACCAAACCTAGCAGGAAATGAGACAGTTTTAAGAAATTTGGTTCGTAATTTTCGCTCCCTAGAACAAATTGCCGATGCTAATCAAATTGAATACAAAACCGAAAAATTGCGATTACAACAGTTAAAACAAAAGCTAAATAATATCTCAGTTATTCGCCTAATTAACCTCACTTGGGTAGCTGATTTTCTGCATACTTCTTTCCTTGCTTTACTATTACTCTTAAGTCAAGATGGTACAAATTTTAGTTTAGTTTTCGGGACAGGAATCATAATTTTTGCCTATTTTGGCTGTTTATTTTGGTTAATTGATCGCGTGCGTCGTCTCACTCCTAAACCAGTAATTCCTAGTCGTTATGAAATCTTTTGTATGGTAACTAGCTATATTATTCTCACCCTTTCTGGTGTGTTTAATATCCTGCAATCTGCCAGTCGTCCCCTACTAACTTTAACAGCTATTGCCCTAATTCTTGTTCCCTTACCCTTAATTTTAGTTATCGAACTTTATCGTCGGGGACGCTATCACGATTTAATGGATAGTTCCTATTTTCTGCAAGATGGTAGTATGCGACAATTACGCTTATTAATCACCCGTTTACCCGTGGTTCCTGAATTTCCCCTCTTTCGCGATCGTTATACTCCTATTTCTTGGCAAAAGCGTTGGAATTGGTTAAATTATTACGATTTAAGTCTCAATAATTTGCTAAAATTAGGCTTTAATGATTGGCGAGTTCGCGATCAAGAATTACCCGCTATCATTTCCTTTTTAGTTTGGTATCAATGGGGTATCGGCATCTTTTATATCACTCTCCTTATCTGGACTCTCTCGCGCACAATTCCGGGGTTAAATCTCTTGATTTATTTAAAATAAACTGTAAAAATCAAAGAGGGCGAATGCAATTCGCCCCTACAATCCTATTATTACCCCGCCCCCACAAAAAACTTTTTCAGCCAACCCCGAGGGCGAATGCAATTCGCCCCTACAATAATATTATTCCGCCAATGGTAGGGGCGCATCGTGGTCAGTGAGTTTATCGAACTGCGTGCGCCCAAAATGTCCTATAGATATTTCGACCAAATTGAGATGCACCCAAATTATCCCTATTCTTCTTCTTTCCACACAAAAACTGGAAGAGCCATCTATTTCACCTATGATAGAACTAAGGGACTTGCGCTTTGATAATTACCTTTTGGGCGAACGCAGTTCGCCCCTACATTGTGGACAAAATCCGTTACTGTAGGGGCGCAAAGCTTGCGCCCTCCGATCGATTGGGATATTATTCCCACGCAAGTCCCTAAGGGGGGATCGAACCCCCCAGGTAATTGACCACCCCTAAACCAATACACTTGTACTATAGCTTGCCCAAAAAAATTCCAGAAAAGGGAATGAGGGAAAAAAGGGAAAAAAAGAGAAAAGGGTTACAGGGTCCTCCCAGCACCGCACACCACCCGAAAACCGCTGCTGCTGTCGTAGTCGTCGCGGCGGTTGTTGACGGCGCGGTAAGCAGAACGGCAGTTATCGGGATTGTCGTACCAAGAACCGCCCCGCGGAAGAGAACGATTATCATCCCCATTTTCTGTCCAGACACTGCCATCCCTCGGCGCACCGTCATAATTATCGTGCCAGGTATCGGCGCACCACTCCCAGACATTGCCGTGCATATCGTACAGTCCAAAAGCATTCGGGGGAAATTGTCCCACGGGAGTCGTTTGCTGTCGATATTCTCCCTTCGGTTCCTCAGCATAGATTCTGCTGGCATTGTAGTTAGCCAATTCCCCGGTAATGGTTTCCCCAAAGTAAAACGGGGTGGTGGTTCCAGCACGACAAGCGTACTCCCATTCCGCTTCACTCGGTAGTCGGTATTCCCTTCCCTCCTTTAGTTTTGATAATCTCGCACAGAATTCGATCGCATCGTACCAGTTGACTTGTTCCACGGGACGGCGATCGCTATCGGGACGGTCTTTAAAATGGGCCGGGTTGAGATCAAGGTCTTTTTCTACTTTTAAATCCGTGCGAGAGGCGATCGCTTTCCACTGAGCTTGGGTGATGGGATATTTACCCATGAAAAAGTTGGAGACAGTAACCTCATGTTGAGGGCGTTCATTCTTAAAACTATCTTTCTCATTTGGCGGTGAACCCATCAGGAATTCGCCCCCTGGGATAGCAACCATAGTCAGGGGTTCGATGCCCTCCCCTAGGGGTTCCTCGTAGTAGTAGGCCTCCAGGGGTTCTCTTTTGGTAATTTCTCCCCATTTATCGACGTATAGGGTCTCGAAGGTGAATTTTAGGAGTTTTTCCGGGGTCAAGATTTCCTGTTTTCGCTGCCTCACTCTCTCCTCGATGTTTTGGGCGATATCGGCGTACTCTCCCCCCCAAGTGCGGAGAACAGCCGCGTCCACCTCAGCGAAATAGAGAGAGCGATCGCTGACTGCATCCGCTAGAGAACCCTGTGGATTGGGGATTAGAGCCGAAAAATCGCGAAATTCGCCGTAATGGTCGCGAATATAATCGCCGATGCCGCGCCAAATATCGATCGTGCGCCGGTTGGCACTATCTGCCAACAGTAACTGACGAATGCCGGGGTAAAAATCGTACCAAGCATCCGGAACCGTCGCTCCTTCCGGACTAAAGGTAGATTTTTCGACCAGTCCGCTAAAAAAGACCTCCGCTAGATGCCAATGTTTACTATCGGGTAAAAATCGCCGCTGTGCCAATCGCATCACTGGAGGAATCAGGGGAACGGCCGCCAGCACTTTAGCCAGTTCTCGGGCCAAGGGACTGGCATCGATTAAAAAGCCTCTCAATAACTCTTCCGGGGATTCCGCTTCCAGAGCGGCTGCCTCTTCTTCTCCGGTTTCACCCATATTCACCCCCGCAGTCGTTGCTCCCATTAAAACCCCCTGAATGGAGTTACCACCGCTCCCAGCGATAAATTTCGCCCAGGTTGCAAAGTGAGCAGGGGATAGATTGAAAATGGGGAACCGATAGAGAATCTGCTTCGTGCGGAGTCTTTCCCCCACTTGCAGTATTGCATTGGCAGAAGCGGGACCCGGTGCAATCAAAGGCCGGAGTATTGCCCCCTCTAAAGCGGTTCGTTGCCATAGCTCCTGCGGGAAAATGTGAGCAATGGTGACGGGGTGTTCTTTGCCCAGATCCGCTAGGGTGGCGAAGGCAGACCCCGATCGCCAAGCTTTCCCCAAAGTATCGGTTAGGACGATAAAAAGTCGATTTCCAGAGGGTGCAACCAGACTGCGAGGGTTCCGTTCGATTTGCCCCGCACCGGAAAGCAAACGAGCTTCATTTTCACCGGTCTCGAACCACCAAACCCGCACATCCCTAAAAAAGCCTTGCCAACGGAAGAGGGTGGTCATTCCCCCCGCTAGATCTCCCCAAAATTCCATCGGGGGAGAGCGATCGATCAACAGGTGAACCTCTAACCAACGTTCTAGGGGGGGACGGAAAGCGAGCATCGGTAATCCCCCCGCTTCGGCCGTCCGTTCCACTGTAACCTCGATATCCAACTCGTCGGCCCGTAATCCAGGCACGCGACGCGCTAGGGGAAGAATTGCCTTACTGATGGCGGTGGGTTCGGGTATTGGAAAGGGATCGGGGACGCGAACGGGAGAAGAACGATCGCTCTCGACCGAATCGCGCTTCCGGGGTGTCTGCATCGGGCGATCGATGGTTTCGGGATAGGCAACGGGGAGGGTTGGCTCGATCGCTCCGGGGGGAGGGGTTTCTTCACCGCTGCCGGATGACCGGTTATCCTCCTGATCATTAGATGAGGTTGCTTCCGAATGTTCAGGCTGCTCGATCGACCAAGGCGCGATAATTCGATCGAGGTAAGCAGCGCACCAGATCAGTTCTGCCATTTCCCTCTCGTCTTCCCACCAGATGGCTTTTTTCCCTTCCATCTCTCCCCCTACCCTTGCAAGGATTTAAAGAGGGTGTCTAGCAGCTTGCTATCGGGGTCGGTGAGGTCGTTTCCCTGTAGTAACAGATAGACCGCGTTGAGCAGTTGATCGGTGGCTAGTTTGTCTTTGCGTTTGATTCGATCGAGAAATTCCCGGATCAGATTTCTGGCCGGTTCGTCCAATTGATTTAGGCTCTCCGGGGGGAAACGTTGCTCTAGTATCCGATAGAAATCATCCTCGTTGTCGGGTTGTTCTAGTCTTAAACGCAAACATCGACGCAGGAAAGCGGGGGGAAACTCCCGGGCCTCGTTACTGGTCATGAATACTAGGGGGAACTCCTGACAAGACACACAACCTCGATCGATCGGGATTTTTTCCTCGCTGTCGTCCTGTTGACCGCGATAGGGAAGAACCGATTGGTCGCCGGTTTTTAATCGTGTCAATTCTGGGATCTCAAAAAATCCCTCCTCGAAAATATGGAGGAGATCGTTAGGCATATCGATGTCGCTTTTATCGATCTCATCAATTAGCAGCACCGCCGGTCGTCCTGGAAGGGATCGATAAAAAGCCATCCCCATGGGACCTAATCTTAGATAGCTGCCGATATCCGGCTCCTCGTACTCTCCCCCCTCTCCCACTTTCTGTCTTTGTAGGGAAGCTTCCTGTAACCGTCCGATCGCATCGTAGGCATAAAGACCCTCTTTAAGGGTGGTGCGGGAAACGATCGACCAACGGTAGGGGCCGGGTAATCCCAATTCCCGGGCAACTGCGTAGGCCAGGGAAGTCTTGCCGGCGCCGGGGTTGCCCTCGATCAGTAGGGGACGACGCAAGCAGAGGGCAGCATTCACCAATTCCACCGCTTTCTTATCCGCGACGAATCCTAAAGCCCTAGGGTCGATTTTTCCCTGTTCGGGCGGTATTTCCTGCGATTTCGCCGCTTTTGTCCATTCTTCCGGGGACAGGCTAAAACTGCGCCAAGGAGGTGGCGGTGGGATGCGATCGAGGTGTTTTCTTTGTTCTTTGGGTGTGGGTAAACTATCGGCACTCAGGGTCAACCCCCGATAGATGCGAAGTTCTTCTGCTTTGGTAACTGGTTTATTGGCCATTGGATTCCACCACTCTCGTGTTTAGAGGTCTTGGTCTCGGGGAGGGTTTGGGGTATAGATCGTCCCAGAAAAGGGCGATTTTTCGCTTGTTTCTGCGTAATTCTTTGATCTTATCGGGCCAGTTTTTCCATTCCGAGGGTTTTAGATCGTTATCTGTCATCGGTTGATTGGCGTTTCGACTCCAGACGGCGATCGGCAGGGATTCCACGATCTCTTCCAGATCGGCGATCGATGGTTCCGTTCCGATGTAGTAATCTTTCTGATCAAGATCGCTATTATTTTCCCATAAAGCTCTCTTGATCTCCTCGATCTCGTCGCGGATCTCTCGGAAATCTTCATCGAAATAGCGATCAAAGGAGTTAATAAAGACGGGATACTCGTATCCTAGGGATCTCCACATTGTACCTCGCTTAAATTGAAATTCTTCCAGAGGGTATTTTAAAACTTTTATTGGCAGAAAAATTTCGAGATTTAGCTTTACTGTGTTCGGCAAACTATAACGAGCTTTGCGAATTAAATTAGCGAGAAATGTCTGGCTTTCTGGACAAGATTCTATTTCGCTATTTAATTCAATTTTTTCGTTTTCAGCAAATCTTCCTAAGGGGCGATGTTGACTTTTAATCCAAAGATTCATTCTTAAGTGAAATGAGTTGAACACCCTTCCAGTATTATTATCTTTATCGAGATCCTGTTCTATTTCAATTTGAAGTCTCAGCTCTTCTCGATTAATACGTTCCTTGAATTTTTTCCACGACTGCCTGACTTCATTTTGTATTTTATATAAATCCGCATTTTCTCGATACTTAATAACCCTATACTGCCAACCTTCGATAACATCAATCGACGGGTTAATCCTATCTTCTTCTAATAACCTAGTTCGACACCACTCGGAACAAGCTATGAGAGGACAGATACCCTCTATAACTGGCTTGTTTGATAATTTCTTTAATTGTTCTTTAAGTTCTAGATCGTCCAAAATAAACTCTTCTAAAAATTTACTATTCAATAAAAATGAATTGATAAAAAGTAAATTTTTTGATAAATGTTTTTTAAATTCATTCAATAATTCTTCTGTGAATTTAAGGCGTTTTTCTTCCCAAGTTCGTATGGTTTTAGGAATAACTGGAAAAAATTTTGCTTCTCCCTGAGATCCCGTCAGGTCATGTATAACCTCTTGTTGCATTGAGTCGGGAATTTTTTCATTAACTTTGCCTACAATTTCATCGGGGGAAATATATCGATTACGAGACTGTTGACAAAAATCTTTCAAAACTGCTGCCAAAACGGTAGAGAATACACTCTCTTTAGCGGTTTGTTTGGCACGACAAGCGGCGATCGTGTGAACGGCAATACTTTTTTCTTTGCTCGATCGATATATCCCGATCGAGCCAGCAGCGAATTTTGTAACGTCCACCGCTCCCATTTGGGAGTAACAGGTATCGATAATATACAGGATCTGCGCTATCCGAACCCCATCATTATTGAGAGGACGAACTAAATCTTCGGTCGATAGAGCCGTTTGTCCAATTAGGTTAGGATCAGTATCCTCCAGTAAAAGATAATGTCTATCCCCCAGTATATACTCGCCGTGACCGGAATAATAAAAAATGACAATATCGGTTTCACGGCGATTTTGTTGAAGCCATTGAGCAAATTTGAGGGTAATTTCATCTTTTTTCGGATTAATATCTAAATCGGTTAACACTCGCTGGTATCCAAAATCACGAGTAAACAGATCGATTACCCGTTCTAAATCCGTCTCGACGCTGGGTAATTGCTCGAATGCGTTGTAATCCTTTGTCCCACAAGCGATTAGATAATACTTGGTTTCTTCATCCATACCATTACCCATCAATCGATTAACCCCGATCGAATCGCTTCCCCAGTTTCAACCGCCGTCAGATACCTTTTGGCATCGTGAGCCTTGCAACCATTATCAACTGGCTTATCCTCGACAGTTCCCTCAAATAAAGGGTTGAGTTTCTTTGTCAACGCCACCACATCGCCATCGTCTGCGATATTCACCCATCTTTCCACATTTCCGGGCCAGCACCCCAGGTTATTGCGGGGGGATGGTTGCAGTCGATCGAAAATTAATTGTCTTATCCCCAAAGGAGAACCGAGAGTGACAAAGACTTTAATCGGCCATTCTGGATGCTGACATAAAGTTTCGTAACAGACGATCGAACCGAGAGAATGAGCTACAAGTACCCGCGTATCTTCACCGATACATTCTATTACTCGCTCTTGAATCTGCTGTTTTAGCTCTCGATTGTGTAAATAGCTCCCCACTTGCTTAAGATAAGAAATAACCAATTTCTCGGCAATGCTACCGAAAAACCGAGATTCACTTAACCCCGACAAAGCTCTCTGGATAATTTTCGGGGTAGATTTTTCTCTCAAAAGGCTATCCGCATTGGGATGATTATTTTCCACTCGTTCCGTTTCTTGCCACCACGACTGGAGTAATTCTTTTTCCCAATCGGAATCGATATCATTAACATCGTAGTTCGGGATACCGATCGCTTTCGATTTTCCCCGGAAAATATCTCCGTAAAACGCACAACGAAAATCAGTATCGGACTCTAACTCGGTTCCCGCGAGTTTCAATCCATCCTTGAGACTTGGCAACCACTCAGCACAAATCGTGTTGCTACCCCCAAATTCTTGCGCAATACCGTGAACACCGACAATTTTAGCCATGATCCTCCAGTTACAGGGCTTTCCTATCCCTGTTTATTTTCAATTTTAAACGGTTTTTACCACTTGAGAACAAGAATAAAATAAGCTCTTGACTATCTAAATTACTCGACTCTCTTAAGGTTGTGGTGATGAGCAAATCTGATCGAAGAAAAGACCTACGCTATACACCCCCACCAGTCGCCCATGGTGTGACATGGTGAACATTTTTTAGCCAATATTCAAGGAGAGAAATTGAAGTTGAGAAAAGGGGGATATCTCCAAGAAAATTTATCCCTGAAATTCCGTCAAAACCCCATAGATTGCCCAGATAGCCATGGCGCGTAAATAATGACAAGCACGAAAAGTTCCCACCGATGTAATCGCTTCCGGGGTGCGAAATTGTAGGCCATTTTCATAGACTTGTTTCACCACCGCTTCTGTAATTTGCCATCCTTGCTTTTCCATTCCCATTTGCAGTAAAAAAGCCACCAACCCAAAATTAATTCCTACCCAAACTTCCAAGGGATGAGTTGCCTCGGGATTTTCGGGAGTACCATCGGGTTTTAAACCATTGGCCGCCCCAAATTTTCCCCCATGAAACTTGAGAAAACAAGCCTGATAAATCTTACTTAAAGCTGATTGCGTGTATTGATTTTCTACCACATCTGGTAAACTCAATAAACGAGCATAAAATTGACCGCATAATTGATCAGTCATCACCACATCGGAACCACTGCCACTATCTAAATTATAATATTCTCCATTCCAGAGAGTCTGATGATAAATAGCGCGAGATTGCTGCAACCAACTGGCAAAAATTGCCGTATCTTCTCCAATGATTTCGCCAATTTTAAGCGTCGCTTCTAGGGCCGCTATCCACAAACCACCACAATAGGCACTAATTCCCTGTAAACGCCAATCATCAAAGGTTTGGTCTGGTGCGCCAGAATTTTCGGGAATCCCATCGTTATCAAGGTCAAAAGTTTTTAAATATTGCAAAGTCAGGACAATTGACGGCCAACATTCCCGCAGAAAATCCTCATCTTTAGCCCCCGTTAATAAATAATCCCGATAGACTAATAAAACAAAATCACTGCCTAAGTCTTTCCAGAGATTACAATCTTGATAACTGGTGTAATTGCTCTTTTGCCAAGGGTGTTCATTGGGTGCGCCTAAATCGTGGGGAGTGGCATTTTTGGCCTTACGAATGGCACTAGCTTGGTTATAACCGATAATCCGAGGAGTGTCGTCACTGCTGGGAATTGCCCTGGCAAAAGCTTCCATGACGGCCTTTTCTAAGCGCGGCCATAACATCAATAACCCAAAGGAACCATAGAGACGCACATCCAGACTTTCATACCAACGATAATCAATACATTCTAACACTCCGAATTGACCGATCGGATCCTGTTCCGTGGCTGCCGTCCAGAGAGTGCCGCCGTCAGTTAGGAGATATAATTCGTTAAATAAAGCCATTTTAAACCAATCGGCCAGATCGCTGCGTTCTAGGATCGGTTTTTGCCAGTTAATAATATTTTCTCGCCATGTGTCGCCGTGTTTTAAAGCCGTGCGTACCATCGCCCAAGCATTTTGACCATTGCGACCGAAAAAGTCCGTATAACGACGATAATAGTTAATTCCCTGGGCAAATTCGGTGACGGGTAAATCCCAAGCTAAAATAAAAGGAATTTTGCGAGTTTTCCCCGGAGGAATGGTAAAACGAATCGCCATGGCCGTGGCCGTTTGTTCCCCTTTTTGGGCGGGGGTTTCGTCCTCAATATCCGGTAAAGAGCCATTCATGGCGAAATAGTCCCAAACTTCGCCTCCATCGCCGGCAGGGTTCCATTTACCCAGATAGAATACCTCTAGACTCGGATTAGTGATAGTGGCAATCGCCATCTGTCCATCCCCTTCCCCGGGGTTTTCGTAATCTCGACCCATTAGACAGCCAACGCGGAAATTATCGACAATCCATTGATTATAATTGCCCTCACTTTCTCCCCATTTTGATTGATATTCATAAACGGGACTACCATCATCTCTCACCTTAACCACTGGGGATTTAATCGCGTTAGTAAACCAACCGATTGTATTTTGCCAAGTCAGCATAATACTAATAGTAATCGGTTTATCGGTGGGATTATGAGCCGTCCATTCAAATAGGGCTATAGGATAACTACTTTCTTGATAATTATGCGCCCAAACCGGTGAGAATTGTTCGCAAATTAATTGAGTCTGAAAAACATCTTTATACTCGTACCAACTGCGGGGATAAAGTGCCCCATAGTTTCCCTTTTCGGCTGGATACCACGACCAGCGCGATAAAGTTCCATCCGTCGGGCTTTCCGTCGCCATAGCGTAGGCTTGGGTGCTTCCGTCTTCTGTTTGTTCAAAAATGCTAAATTGACAGGCGGCAAGGCTATTAAAACTGTGTTCACCGCCGTCCAGATGCCAGAGGTTAAAGTCACCTTTGGGGGAACGTCCGATGCAACCGGCCCCAAATCCCCCCAGAGGCATCCCATGCCAAGGACCATCATCTAAATTGCTGGCGTAACGGACGCTGTAGGGTTTTTCCCAACCTTTGCCTAGAGGACGTTTCCAAGCAGCGGCGGGAATTTCTGGAAGGGAGACGAGATTAAGCATAGATTTAAGTGGGAATTATGAATTATGAATTATGAATTAGGAATTGGGGAGAAGGGATAAGGGAGAGGGGATAAGGGATAAGGGAGAGGGGATAAGGGATAAGGAATTGGGGAAAGGGGAAAAGAGAGAGGGGAAAGGGGAAAAGAGAGAATAAATAAAAATAATATCCTGAATTCAGGCTCTACCGAACCTGTCATGTAAAACTATCAACAACTCGTGCTTGTAAAGCTTGTATACTAAAGCTTTGAGTTTTTGTTAGATTGATATTTATCAACTTTAGAGCATTGCTGGGCAGAGAGGGAGCTTAAGGAATTTTCTACAGTGTAAGTTCGGAAACCATAATTTCATAATTCATAATTCATAATTCATAATTCATAATTCATAATTTTGACCCCACCAAGAAACTTTTTCAGTAAACCCTAATTATTCGCTAAAGAGATAATTGCTCCGATCACTAACTGGCCAATCTTGATTTTCTCCACCGATAATTAAACGTTTAATATCGACAAAATCCTTACTTAATTGGGTCAAGGCATTGATTAAAATATCTAAAGCAATAAGATCGCTAGTACCGAGATCAAACCAACAACGTCCCCAAGTACCTAAGTATTCAAAATCGGTCATATTGTGCATCGGTGACATAAAGGCATTTTCGGCCATATCTGGATCGTATTCCATATAACTAATATCGACTCCCACCTCCTGTACCTGTAGGTTTTCGGCATTGAAAGCCCCTAATTTACCCAAATAAAACCAAGAGGCAAAAACTTCTTCTACATACTGCTGTTCCATATTCGAGGGAACTGTCGAAAATTCCAGCCAAAACCAGACATCAAAAGGATTAAATTCGCGAAATTGTACTTCCATATTTTTTAGAGGAGACAGGAGTAGGGAGTAGTCACTGATTACTGATTACTGATTACTGATCACTGATTACTTACCCACTGATAACTGATAACTGATAACTGATTACTGATTACTATGCTGTAATTTCCAGAGAAAACTAGCGAGGAGATTGGTGATAACATGAGCGAGGATCGGGATTAATAAATTACCGGTGATGATGACGGTATAACCGAGGGCAAAACCGACAACAGTTGCCCAGATAACATAGGGCCATTGTTGGGAACCGCTAAAATGGAGGATACCAAAAATTAGACTAGAAACGGTTAAACCAAAGATATTTAAGCCCAAAGCTGGCAAAATCACCCCGCGAAATAATAATTCTTCACTTAACCCCGGCAGTAATCCAATCCAAATTAAATCGGGCCAAGCTAAAGGTTTAATGACTAATTCTAAGTAAGCGTTAGCACTATGGCGATAACTAGACCAAAAACGATAGAGAAGCCCACTAATTCCACTAATTGCCCCCGCTAAGGCTAATCCGAATAGGAAATCTGGGAGAGTCCAGCGAATGGCGGGAATAGCGATCGCACCGAAATATTGCCAAACTTTGGCGACTACCAGCAAGATAATCGCCGTTACCGCCATAATGGTGAGGACTTGTGTGCGTGTCAGGGGATCAAATTCGGGATTAGGGGAATTAGTCACGGATTCTCGGATAAACAGCGTAAAGAGTTTAAATTAGGGCGAAGAGATGCGAGGCTAACCCCTGCCCGTTGACAAACGATCGCACCGATCGCCTCCATATACGAGTGTACCCTAATTGCTTTCACCCCTAGGGGTTCTGGGGCCACCTTCATTCTTGTACTGTTTTCCTGTACAGCAATCAGTACAGTTTTTTCTTGACAAAAACTCAATACTGTGCTAGAGCCGCAGGCACTGGCGGGAACGATCAGCGCGTCCACCTCCCGGCCCCAAATAGCATCGGGACCAGGCCGCTTGACCAATTGGGGGGCGCGACTCAAACCCACCAAAACGCAGGGTAAAAAAGTATAACCGATTTCTTCGGCTGCGGCCTTGGGGGAAAGTTGCGGATCGAGGGGCAGCGGACTTAAAGCGGGAGCGTGGGCTGCCGGTATTTGGAATTGTCGCACCACCAGATGGGAAATTACCGCCTCGGCCCCGGCAAGGGGATCCACCCCCTGACCATGGCGATAATTAGCCAGGGCAATGCTATCGGGATCGTCGGGAAAACGGGCAACAATGGCAATCGCTTCTGCCCGGCCCTGGTTAATCAGTTTTTCTGCTCCCCGCAGCAAGCTGTCGGGATTGCCAATTGTTCCCCAACTGGCCCCGGAGGCTGCCTCTCGCAACTGCACATTTAGGGGGGCATCGGTGATAACGTAATCGGTGAGATCTAAGCCTAGGGTGGCCCGGACAGCATCGGCAGCCTGAAGGTGTCTTTGCAAGAGGTCAAATTCAATGGCGCGATCAAATAGTAACCCGATACGATTTTGATGGACGGGACTTAATCCCCAATCCCCCCGGGCAAAACGATCTAAAGCGTAACCCTCCACATAATAGGTGTTGTCCAGAGGCCAGTACAGTTGTGCGCCGTTGAGGACATTGGGATGGGTAATTAGGCGATCGCAAACTTGGGCGATCGCTCTGGCCACGGGAATGCCATCCCCAGCATAACCGCCAATCGCAGCCCCGATGCCGGTGGGAATAATTAGTACGGCGGTATAGGGACGGGAATTCACGAGGCAGTGGTGACAATCGCTTCGACTTTGACTTGATTATTCTCGGTATCCACTTCTGTGATTGCCCAACGCAAGGGTTCACCGCGTTTGGCTAATTCTTTTTCGATTTCTTGCTGCAGTTGTTGCGGGGTTTCCTGTAGGTCGATTTCGGCACTAATAAAGTGAGTGGTCATGGGGATTGTCTGGGATAGTTATCCCCTTAGTTTATCAAGATTTTGCCCTCTTGCGCTGGTTTATCAGCCCTCTGGGTCAGGAACCACAAAGAGACAAAGGACACAAAGATCGATCGCCGCCATATAAGTTAAACTGATCACACAAAGAATAGGAGAGCCAGAGCCATTCTCGTACTATAATTGATACTAGGCTTTCCCCTAGAGATTATGATCGCAGTTCCCAACTACATCAGTCCCCAAGAATATCTCGCTATCGAGCGCCAGAGTCAGATCCGTCATGAATACCGACGTGGTTTGGTTTATGCGATGGCCGGCGGTACGGATAATCACGATCGCATTGCCCTTAATCTACTCGCTCTGGTTAACCTGCATTTCGGCGACTCTACAGACTGTCGGTTTTACTCGGGTAATGTCAAGGTTAACTATCAAGATCAGTTTTATTACTATCCCGATGCTTTTGTTACCTGCGATCCGCGCGATCGCCAAGATCGTTATCTGAAACGCTATCCGAAACTAATTGCGGAAGTGCTTTCCCCCAGTACGGCCGCTTTTGACAAGGGCGAAAAATTCCAAGATTATCAACAGATAGAAACTTTAGAAGAATATGTATTAATTTCCCAAGAAGTCCAGCGCGTGGAATGCCGTCGTCGTAATTCTCTGGGGATATGGGAAACGACTATTTACGAGACAGGCGATCGCGTGATCCTGTCAAGTATTAACCTAGATTTAGCGATCGCCGATCTCTACCGGGGAATAGATTAAAATGTGAACTACTCTCAAGGGAGTTGAGAGCTTGCTGCTTCCATGGCAATGGATAGACAGCATTTAGTTTACTTGTACTAACTAGCTCGGCAATTTTCCAGCCATTGTTCTAAATCTTGTGGTGACTGAAAATCTAACAAAGCTTCTCCCAAGTTTTCTAACTGTTCTAGGTCAAGACTGCGAATATTGGGCAATAATTCGGGGGAAATGTCCCCTATCCGCCGATTTAATTGACGTAAAACTAGGTTAGCTTCTCCCTCTTGTCGTCCTTCTTGTCGTCCCTCTTGTAAACCTTCGGACCAGATTTCTTGATAGATAACTGATTCTTTCATGATGTCCTTCCTCAATAATCGTTGGATGATGTCTTTCTTTAATACTAACCCGGCTAGAATTGCGGTAGATGCGGCCAGATTACTTTGTTCTCGACTATCGCTGATTTGCTCGATTTCTTGGGCAATTTGCCGCAGTAAGTTTTCTTGTTTCTCAGCTTGAGCGAGTATGGCAAAGGGAAACAGTCCGGGGGCCTTTAATAGGGGTTCCGAGGGTTGTTCCCACAGTCTAATCACTTCAAATTGATGAGAGGTTTTCCCTTGTTTATAATCATTTTGTCGGACTGTGGGGGAGTCACTTTTCCTTAGATAAATAACCACTTGATGGATAGGTTTACGCGGATAGCGTCGATAGAGTCTGGTGGCATAATCTAGCATTCTATAGGGAATATCTTCTTTAGGGTCGGTTTGGAACTCGATATGTAAGATTAATTCTTCCGACTCCAAAAAGATTAAAGTATCGGCTCTAATTGGCTCTAGGGATAATTCCGAGGGTTTGATTTCTGTTAATTCTAAGGGTTTACCCAGTAACCAAGTGGCCAAGTCTCTCGAATATTCAAGGGCGATAAATTTACAGGTAGAATCATACATTTTCAATTCAATTATAGGTTAAGGCTGACCGATATTTTAACAAAATTATCACCCTATTCCCCCTCAATCCCCCCTCAATCCCCCCTTATCAAGGGGGGTAGGGGGGATCGAACCCAAAATCTATCTTCAATTTAATTATAACCAGCTACTTAATACCTAGCTACTTAAACAAAGGAGATTTATTCGGGGAAGGGTATATCTAAACTCATTTGTTGTCCTTGGGTTTCCCTTTGTTTTTCGGCAGCTTTCAGGACTTCAAAGGTGAGGATAACATCGAGACGTTTTTTCTGTTCAAGGATTTCTTGTACTGTCACAATCTCAATTTTATCGACACTTTGACTCATGTAACGACCGCGATAAATTCCCGCAGATTTGGCTGTTTGGATCATATCTTTGCTGGGGGGTTTCAAGGTGATAAATATACCCAGGGCTGCCCCTTGTAGTGTCATGGTTCCCTGTAGATCTCTGATGTCTCCTGATTTGACATTACCGGATTTTACTTGAAAAATAATTTTCTCCCGATTGTCTTTATCTCCCTGAAAATAGGCAATAGCATCGACTCCTTTATCTGCCCCTTTTTTGTCATTAATCACAGCCCGGTTATTACTATAGGTTAAAACCGCCCATTTCTCAAATTCTTTGCGGGTACGATCATCGGGTTTAGTGGCTAATGCTTTGGCTGATTCTATATCTTTGGGAATACCATTTAGTTCAATTTTATCTAAAAAATTTTTACCAAAGGAGTCCTCTAGTCGCTTTAACATTAAGCTAATACTCTGATAGGTTATATCAATTCCAATCCAGTTTCTCTCTAATCTCTCTGCTACAGCGATAGTCGTTCCACACCCACAATAGGCATCTAAAATTACATCTCCTTTATTACTACTTGCTTTGATTATTCTTTCTAACAATGCCTCCGGTTTTTGCGTGGGATATCCTAACCTTTCTTTTGCTGTATTAGTTAAGATAGGTATTGTCCACCAATCAAAAGGAATCCGTCCCAATTCATGTTTTCTTTGATATGCTTTACCTTTAATAATTTTATGTTCAACTTTTTCAGGAGAAGAATAAGGTTCTCTTACTAAATCAACATTAAAAATAACACTATTACTTGATTTAGAATAGTATAAAATTACGTCATGTTTTTTAGAAAAATGATTTTTACTAGCACCTCCTGAACCATAACACCAAACTATCTCATTTTTAAAATCACCCCCCTGAGAGCAAAAAACAGCATCTAAAACTATTTTTAAATAATGACTAGCAGTAGGATCGCAGTGGAGATAAAAGCTACCGGTAGATTTTAAAACTCGATGGATTTCCACAATCCTCAGAGTCATACTCACCAGATAAGCGAGAAGACTGCCTTTACCTAAAACTTTGGTTAAACCGTCAATTAAATCAATAGTCTGACTGGTAAATTTACCTTGATAGTTGCTTTGAATTTCTTCTAAAGCTTCGTTAGCGTGATTATCCCATGTCCAGGTATCTACAAACGCTTGTGCTTGTGCTTGATCTTCCTTACCTAAGTTGTTATAAATTTGGTTGTAATTGCGTTTAGAATTAAAGGGTGGATCGATATAACAAAGATCGATCGATTCATCTTTGATATATTTCCGCAGCACTTCTAGGTTATCACCGTAGTATAGTTTATTGACCATAGAGATTAAGGGGATTGACTGCATTCTCAATTGTATTATTATTCCCCCTTAAAGAGGACGAATGCAATCGCTCCCGACAATAATATTATTGTGGGGGTGCATCGTGGTCAGTGAGTTGCTCGAACTGCGTGCGCTCAAAATTTAATTTTCTTAAGTCCATCTTGCCTGAAAATGAGGGGGTCGCAGGCAGGCACGGATTCCCATTATATAAATAAGTATATGTCAAGTGCTGGGATTTTGTCAAGAGGAATTAAGTAGCTGGTTATAATTAAATTAAAAATGGATTTTAGGTTTGATCCCCCCTTAGTCCCCCCTTGATAAGGGGGGTAATCTGACAGTTTTTAACACCTAACTACTTAGCAATCCCCAACTAATCAAGGATTACTCAGGATACTGACCCGGACTTTTTCGCCATTTTGCAAAGGTTTACTACTATTAACGACGAAACGCTCCCCCGGTTCAAGTCCGGTGATAATTTCTACTTGACCGTCGAGCGCTTGACCGAG
Organism: Microcystis sp. M061S2; assembly: GCF_020245605.1. Lineage (NCBI taxonomy): Bacteria > Bacillati > Cyanobacteriota > Cyanophyceae > Chroococcales > Microcystaceae > Microcystis > Microcystis sp. M061S2. Next base: position 35,181 of record NZ_JADBUP010000087.1, read on the forward strand.
ACGAACAGGACGTTTTTGCACTTGTGAGTTAGACTCGGAAAGGACAAAAATGGCCGAGGATTCCCCTTGACTGACAATTGCTGTTTCGGGGACAATCACCTGAGGGGCAGAATTATTATTAAACCGCACCCGGGCCAATAATCCCCCTTTAATTAAACCATCCCCATTGGGTAGAGTAATCTCCACGGGAATCCGCCGGGCCGTGCCTTGGCTGAGGGGAAAAATCCTGTTGATGCGACCGGAAAAATTTCTCTCACCGAAAGCATCAAGGCTGACATTAACCGTTTGTCCTAAATTAATTGTTTTTAAATCCAATTCCGATAATAATACTACTACCTTGACCTGTTGAAAATCGCCAATTTTGAGGACTTCATCGCCGATACTGACTAAATCCCCCGGCTCTTTCAGTTTTTCGATAACTATCCCCGTCGCCGGTGATTTAAGAATAGCGTAGGCCTGACGTTGTTGTTCCTGAGCGATGACCGATTTTTGGGCGGCAATTCTGCCGATAATTGCCGCCACTACCTGTTCCTCGACTTTAATTCTCGATCTCGCGCTATTAACGGCTTTTAAAGCTACTGCAGCTGTAGTTTGGGCTGTTTCGCCCTGTTGCAGGGGAATCGCTCCTTCTAGGGCTAATTTTTGCAGGCGCTCGCCATCATTTTTGGCCTGTTGGTATTGTAGTTGTAGTCGCTCCACTTCAATTTCAGCGTTACTGACTTCAATTCTCGCCCGGGCTAATTCTGCTTCTAGGGCCGACAGGGCGGCTTTTTCTTGCCGGACAACGGTGGCGAGGAGACGATCATCAACATGAGCGAGGATTTGTCCTAATTGCACCTCATCTCCCACATCGACGACGAGATTAAGTAACTGACCAGTGGCTTGCGATCGCAGAGAAACTACTTTTAAAGGTCGGGTAGTTCCCGTATAATCGAGATTGCGTCCGATGGTTGCCAGTTTAGCGGTGGTGACGTTGACGGTAGTAGTACGGGCCGCTGGTGGCGGTGGTTGGGTTTCGGTCCTGGGAGAACAACTCGCGCTTAAGGATAAGATAACCAGAGCGGAAAGGATAATCGGAGTCGATCCCATGGCGATAATCTTGGTAGAAAGCTGCTTTTGAGTCGATGGTCGCTTATTCTTCGTCCCAAGCTTCTACCGCTACCACTTCGCTGAGAGGGTCTTGCATGGAGAAACCGAAATCGAGCAACTCCTGCTTCCAGTATGCCCACTCATCTCCGTATAAAAGAGCGAGTTTCCAGATACTATCGCTAGGTTTGACTACTTTTGCATCTATCCACTTGCTAGCCTTGCGTTGAAACCTCACCATCGGGTGAGCTACAGCTTGTTTGGTCATAAATTCAATTGCTATGAATACTTCAGATTTTGCGCTTCCCGACTAAACTAACTCAAGACTAAGACTTTTGCCATTACAAAGGAGCGAGAAGCGCGTTTATTAACTTATTTGTACACCAGATCTCTGGTTTTAGGCAAGTCTTTTTGAGCAAAAGTACGGTAATTACTACTATAGATTAGTATAACCGGAAGCCACAATCATGGAACCGATGCCTCGATCGGTGAAAATTTCCAGTAAAAGGGCGTGGGGAAGACGACCATCGATAATATGAGCGGCCTGAACTCCCTGGGCCAGCGATCGCACACAGCAGCCAACTTTGGGAATCATCCCGCCGGCAACGATGCCTTTTTGAATCAACTCCCGGGCCTGTTGGATATCTAATTTAGCCAATAAAGTGGAAGGATCCTTGTAATTCTCTAAAATTCCGGCTGTATCAGTCATTAAAATCAGTTTAGCTGCCCCTAAAGCCGCCGCTATTTCTCCGGCTACCGTATCGGCATTGATATTATGAGCCTGGCCGGTTTCATCGGCGGCCACACTAGAAATCACGGGAATATAGCCACTATTGACCAAGGATTCGACAACGCTAGTATCGACACTGCTGACTTCTCCCACAAAACCAATGCCCTCTTTACCCACGGGACGGGCAGTGATCAGATTACCATCCTTACCGCATAATCCTACCGCTTTACCGCCAGCTTGATTGATCAGGGCCACAATTTCTTTATTGACGCGCCCCACTAGCACCATTTCTACCACATCCATGGTGGCGGCATCGGTGACGCGTAAACCGTCTTTAAATTGGGGTTCAATGCCTAATTTATCCAGCCAACTATTGATTTCTGGACCGCCGCCGTGGACAATAACGGGACGAACCCCCACACAGGAGAGAAAAACGATATCTCGCATAACCGTGTCTTTGATATCGCTGTTATTCATGGCCGCGCCACCGTATTTAACCACTACGGTGCGACCGCGAAATTCTTGTATATAGGGTAGGGCTTCGCTGAGGATTTTCACCCGTTGGGTATCGTTTTCGTGGATGTTATTGTTCATGGGTTTTTTTACCTGTCTGATTCAGTGATCAGTTTAGCGGTTTCAGGTTTGACAAAAACTGTTCACCTTGAACGGATTTCTAGAAAGTCTTAGAGTTGCCGAATTTTTCGACGCAACGGACAAAAATCTCGACTCCCATGGTTAACACCGATTCATCAAAATCAAAACGGGGATGATGGTGGGGATAGGCTAATCCTAATTCGGGATTGGCAGACCCCAAGAAGAAATAACAGCCCGGTACTTCCTGTAAAAAGAAGGACATATCTTCCCCTCCCAGGGTTTGACATTCGGGAACGATTCCCGCTGGGGTTTCCACCACTTGTGCGGCGATTGCTCGCACTAATTCCGCCATCTGATCATGATTGATTACCGGGGGATACAATTGCCAGTAATCGAATTGATAACTAGCCCCCTGACTTTGGCAGATGCCCGCGATGATTTCTTCCATCCGTTGTCGGAAATAGCCCCCTAACTGGGGATTGAAATAGCGCACCGTGCCACTGAGATTAGCACTATCGGCGATCACGTTTCTAGCGCTTCCCGCTGCTAATTTGCCCACAGTCACCACGGCAGCATCGAGGGGGTTGAGGTTGCGGGCGACGATGGTTTGCAAGGCGTTGACGATTTGGGCCGCCACCAGTAGTGAATCGACGGTTTGATGGGGAATTGCCCCGTGGCCTCCCCGGCCTTGTATCTGGAGATCGAAACATTCCACCGCCGCCATTAAGGCCCCATTTTTCACGCCCACTGTCCCTAAAGGCAGATTATTCCAGAGATGCAGCCCGATAATTCCCTCCACGTCGGGATTTTTCAGCACTCCCGCTTCGATCATCGGTTTCGCACCCCCCGGCCCCTCTTCGGCGGGTTGGAAAATAATTTTTACTGTCCCCTTGACATCGTGACGGTTTTGTGCTAGGTAAACTGCCGTGCCGAGGGCGATGGCTGTGTGGCCATCGTGACCACAGGCGTGCATTTGGCCCGGATGTTGGGAACAATAGGGGACTTGGTTTTCTTCGGCGATCGGTAGTGCATCCATATCGGCCCGCAGGGCTAAAACTGGCCCCGGTTGACTGCCTGCGATGGTGGCGACAATTCCAGTGCCAGCGATGCCAGTTTGATGGTCAATTCCATATTTAGTCAGGGTTTGACTGATTAAGGAGGCGGTGAGGTGTTCTTGAAAGCCTAGTTCTGGTTTTTGGTGTATTTGTCGGCGCCAGTGAACCAATTGCGGCTGCAGGCAACGAATAGCAAGGCGAATTTGAGGGCAATTTAAGCTATTAGGAACGGGAAAGGAGGAAATCATCGGGTTCGGGCGGCTAGATTTTTTGATCATTAGGGGTCGAGAAGATCGTCACCGACCTCCCCTCCCATTCAGAACCGTGCATGAGATTTTCACCTCATACGGCTCCTAAGTTTGACTGTTCCCTTGTTAAAGATACAGCTTGACTTCCTTTGGTTAACTGTGTATTATCTAGATTGACAAAATCTTCGTGGGATGTCAATCAAGATGATTCTAGGCTTCCATGGGATGCCGATTGAAGCTATCCTTAGATACTATCCCTGAGTAGTAGTTAGCCCAACCTCTAATGATTGGGTTTAGTTTACTAATCAAGGCTGATTGAGGTTCTGTTTTATGTATTTTAATTACACCTTTAATCGCTTCTGTGTGGAGTTTAACTGCTTTTTGGCTAGGTTTAATATGGGTTAGGAATGTTTTGTTCCCGTGTCCAGTTTTACCTGCTTTGTGTTTTCCTGCTGGGTATTGTCTGATATTGAATCCTAAGAAATCAAAGCCTGGTTCTTCTGTTTTCCCATTATACTCAATAGACCTCGACCTAATATTATCTCAAGACCAAAAGTCTTTCTAGTTAAGGAATCTACCCGAATAAAAATTATTTTAATTACCTCATATTTTTTCAGTGAAATTGAATTAGCAACGACAGATATACATTCCAACTATCGAACTATTTAGTTAGTACATAGACTAAAGGCAAGCTGTGACTCGGTTATAATTTTTGGAGATGTCTATTACACTGCTGTAAAATTACGATGGTTCAGGTCGGACACGGAACCCAGCCTAATCTTGGATGGTTGGCAGTGGTCACAATCTTGGCGTTAGGTTACACCTCGGAGCCTTCCGTTCCCCGCTTCAATTCCAGAGTTGTGATTTCTGAAACTGGGGGTGGCTATCGCCGTTACTCTTAACTTGTAAAGATTTATTACAAGTGTATTGACCTTGAGTTCCCTTGCCTGGTTTATGTATCTGAGTGATACTAAACGTCGGGACAGATAAACAGTTATAAGGTTGGTCAAGGTTGACCTTTTAGATTCAGTCAAGGGACTGAAGACCTTACTAGGCGGTTATTTTGGGGATTTAAACCCTATTTCATGCCCAAACGTTTCGCGCACTGAATTTACCGTTTAGCGGCAACAATGGCAAAAACGGTGGTATGGGGATCGTCTTTTAAAGTCACCCCTTCCGGCATTTTTAAATCACCCACGAGCAGGGATTGCCCCACACCGATCTCCGAAACATCAAATTCGATCACTTCCGGGATATTATCAGCAGTACAGGAGACATTAACTTCGTTGACGAACTGTTCGATTAAACCGCCCTGTTTGGTTCCGATCGCTTCTCCCATGGCTTTAATGGGAACAACGATATCGAGCTTACCGTGGGCAGACACCGAGAAGAAACTGAGATGATAGAGATTTCTTTTCCAGGGATGAGATTGTACCTCTTGGATCAAAGCTTTTCCTGTCCAAGGCATTTCGGGAACATTCACATCCACCAGGGTGTTATTTACCGAGGCTTTTTTCAGTAGAGTTAAGGCCGCTTTTTCAGGAACCACGAGGGAAACCGATTCCGTGCCGTTGTGGCCGTAGAGAACCGCTGGGATCAAACCCTGACGACGTAGGGCCCTGGGGTTAATATTTTCGGGTCTTTTTTGACATTCAACGCTAACTTGCATAGTTGACTAATCCTCTTTGACAATGATTTAAAATTCGTAATTATCCCAAGGTGAGCCATTTTCGTCCAAAAGAGCGCGTTTGGGTCCGTGAATGGGATCTTCAACGATAATAGTTTGGTCGCGACTAGCTCCTAGGGAGATAATCGCGATCGGTACTTCCATAATCGCCCCTAGGAATTTTAGATAATCGAGGGCCTGTTTAGGCAGCTCTTCCAGACTGCGACAATCACTGGTGGGTTGTTGCCACCCCGGCATCGTTCGGTAAATCGGTTGACAACGGGCGAATTCCCCGGCACTACTGGGTAAATGGCGACAGGTTTTGCCGTCCAATTGGTAGGCCACACAGACTTTGATTTCCTCTAGGGTATCGAGAACATCTAATTTGGTAATCGCTAGACAGTCTAAACCATTGATTCGCACCGCATAACGACCGATCACCGCGTCAAACCAACCGCAGCGACGACGACGACCGGTGGTGGTTCCGAATTCCGCCCCACGATCGCATAATAACTGCTCGATCTCCCCCTCTAATTCCGTGGGAAATGGCCCTTCCCCCACCCTAGTGGTGTAAGCTTTGGCCACACCGATCACTCGATCGATTACCGTCGGACCGATACCAGAACCCACACAAGCACCCCCAGCGATCGGATTGGAGGAGGTAACGTAGGGATAGGTTCCGTGATCGAGGTCGAGTAAGGTGCCTTGGGCCCCTTCAAAAAGAATATTCTTACGCTTGCGGATTGCTTCGTAGATTTTTAGGGAACTATCGACCACATGGGGACGCAGTATCTCGGCATATTCTAGGTATTCCTCGATCACCGTCTTCGCATCTAAAGGCGGTAAGTTATATAACTTTTCTAAAATGACGTTTTTATAATTGATCGTCCATTCTAGTTTTTGCCGCAGATTCTCGGTATTCATCAAGTCGATGACTCGAATGCCGATGCGCTCGGATTTGTCGGCATAGGTGGGGCCGATACCCCGTCCCGTGGTGCCGATTTTATATTTACCCCGTTTTTCCTCGGATGCTTGATCGAGCAGCCGATGATAGGGCATAGTGACATGAGCCGTTTGCGAGATATAGAGATTGTCGGTGGTGACATTGAGGGCGTGTAATTGCGCCATCTCTTTGAGTAACACCGAGGGATCTATGACTGTTCCTGAGCCGATTATACATTCCGTATCTGGGTAGAGAATCCCAGAGGGAATTAGATGGAGTTTGAACGTTTGCTCCTCGACGACGACGGTATGACCCGCATTTACGCCACCTTGAGAACGCACCACCACATCCGCCGATCGACTCAGCAGATCCGTGATTTTTCCTTTTCCTTCGTCGCCCCACTGAGCGCCGATTACAATAACGTTAGCCAAGGTATTTTAGTCTAGCTAAAGTTCACACAAACTACTATTATCCCTCTTGGCGAATACAACTGTCAAGTTATCTCTCTTAGCTAATTGTGGGGAGAAGGCGAGGGGAAAACTCGCCTATTTTCAGGGTTTATTGACCTTCCTGGCTCATTTGACGCTCGATAGTTTCGATAGCGGCATTTAATCCCGCTAGACGGGTTTCGAGGTCATCGCGCATCCATTTGAGGAATGTTAATTTACGCTCTTGACATTCTTGGCGGGAAGTGCTGCCACAAGTGTTAAAGAAGAAGGGAAACATAGACTAAGGGGCCTGCTATAACTCTACGTCTCCTATCTTGACGAAAATTTTCAAAAAAGTCTAACCGTTAAGTCGCCATAATAACCACAGACCTAACCCAAAACCGAAAAAGTTAGGCAGCCAGGCAGCTAGGAAGGGGGAGAGGGTGGCGGTTAGTCCTAAGCTGCCGACAAGGAAGTTTAAAAGATAATAGAGGAAAACAATGGCGACACTGAGGCCGAAACTGGTGCCTCGACCGATTCTTTGCGGTAGAGAACCCAAGGCACAGCCGATGGTAGCAAAGACGATACAGACAAAGGGAAAGGCGATTTTTTGCTGGATTCGCACTTGAAAAAACCTGACTCTCTTATCATCGCCACTGAGTTTGAGCAGTTGCACATATTCGAGCGCCTGTGGTATGTTCATCTCGTAGGGATCGCGGCTTTGACGAGCAAAATCGAAAGCGGAACGAGATAAAGCGATTTTTTCGGCTTTAAAGGGGATAACTTGGCTATAGGAGGCGTTAGGGGGGGTTAATTCATAGATAATGCCGTTAAAAAAGTCCCAGACGTTATCGACGGCATTCCAACGGGCCGAATCGGCGATAATAATTTGATTTAATTCTTGTTTTAGCCAACGGATAACGGTGACGGTTTTCATCTTTTCCCCGTCGAATTGTTCAGCATAAAATAAACTTATTAAATTGCGATTAATCGTACCATTTTCTAGGGTTTTTATTTCATAATCGGGATAATAAAAATCTTTATTTTTCCAAAAACTTGCCTCTTTATTAATTTTCTGCACTAAAATTTCTGTGGCTCGATAATTAGCATTGGGAACCACATATTCATTTAATAAAAATGTCACAATTGTAACTATTAAACTCAGGCAAAAAGTGGGTATAAAAAGACGATAAAGAGTGACTCCACAGCTTTGCAGGGCAACGGTTTCGCTATCACTACTTAAACGTCCGTAGGTGATTAAAGTGGCCAGCAAAAGAGAAACCGGCAGGGAATAAGTGACAAATTCTGGCACTTTTAACAGGAGAATTTCTAGGGCCGAAGCGAGGGGTAGATTGGCATCAACTACCTGATTAGCCAAATCGGAAAGATTGCCGATCGCTACTCCCAAAGAGGCAAATAAACCAACACTAAATAAAAATGGGGGTAGTAGTTGGCTGATCAGATAGCGATCAATGAGGGCAATACCTCCATTTACCCAGTAAGAAATCTTTTTCTTAATCATTGATTTTGGTTAACTCACTCCTCTTTCATCCCAATTTCCTAACCCGCAGCCGTCTTGCTTACACCTTCGGTTAGCCTATCATATTTTGTCTTTGACGAAAAACACCGCCAGAAGTTGTATGATTGCGGGGAGAGTGGACAGAAGTAAGGATTTGGGTAAGTGTAGATAATTTTTCTGTTCCTATTCCCCGATCATCCCGAGGTGAATTATGCTGCTAAACTGGCAAACTTTTACTATTCATAAACGAGTACCTTTAACGATTAGTCGCGGCACTACCAGCGAAAATACTAATATCTGGCTGAAAATTAGCGAGGAAAATATCGAAGCGTGGGGAGAAGCATCCCCTTTTGATATTACCAGCGAGGAGAAAAACCCCGATAAAATCCTGCAAGAATTAAACTCGATCGCTCCTATTTTACAATCTTTTCATCCCTGTCAACGCCAAGAAATTGAGAAAATTTTATGGCAAAATCAGATATCTTCGGCTACTCGTGCCGCTATTGATACGGCACTGCACGACTGGTTAGGCAAAAAAGCTAATTTACCTCTTTGGCAAATTTTTGGACTCGATCGCTCTTTAATGCCGCCGGTTTCTGTTACTATCGGTTTAAATTCTCCAGAAAATGTGCAGAAAAGGCTGTTAGATTGGCTAGAAATTGGCGATTTTAGCTTATTAAAAGTCAAATTAGGCTCACCAGACGGTATAGAAGCCGATCAAGCCATAATTCTGGCTATTAAAGAAATTGTCCCCCATTTGCCTCTAACTGTCGATGCTAATGGTGGTTGGCAATTTAGCGATGCGGTGAAAATGTGCCAATGGTTAGAGGAAAAAGGCGTTATTTATGTGGAACAACCCCTATCCGTGGGACAAGAACGAGATTTAATTGATTTATACCAAAAATCGCCCCTACCTATCTTCGTCGATGAAAGCTGTTTTTCTAGTCAAGATATCCCGAAACTGGCCGATCGAGTCCACGGCATTAATATTAAACTAATGAAAGCCGGTGGATTAGCCGAAGTGCAGAGAATGATTCATGTTGCCCAAGCTTGCCGACTGCAAATTATGTTCGGATGTTACTCTGACAGCAGTTTAGCCAATACTGCCCTAGCACATCTTGGCCCGCTTGTCAACTATCTTGACCTAGATAGTCATTTAAATTTACGCGATGATCCCTTCACGGGATTAAGCTTAGAAAAGGGACGTTTACAACCAAATAATTCACCCGGTTTGGGTGTTAGTTTACGGATAAAAGATGACTAATTATTTGACTCCTGACAAGAAAGTAGCGATTCTTCTCCACGAAGGAATCAAAGGAACTCGCGGCAAAACCGGATTAAGTTATCTGCGTTACGCGAAAGCGCCGGTAGTGGCGATTATTGACGCAGAAAACGCCGGCCGCACCTTAAAAGAAGTGGCTGGAATCGATCGCCCCTTGCCGATTGTTGCTAGTGTTAGGGAAGCTTTAACCTATCATCCCGATACCCTGTTAATTGGAATAGCGCCTTCAGGAGGCATTTTACCCCCCCATTGGCTAGAAGAAATCAAAGAGGGGGTAAAGGCAGGGTTATCCCTCGTTAATGGTCTCCATACACCCCTAAAACCCCTTTTTCCTCAGCTTAAACCGGATCAATGGATTTGGGATATCCGTCTGGAACCCCAAGGCTTAAAAATTGGGCAAGCGCGGGCGAAAAATTTAACCTGTCAGCGTATTTTAACGGTAGGGACGGATATGAGTGTGGGCAAAATGTCCACTAGCATCGAATTACATCGGGCAGCCCAAGAAAAAGGGCTAAAATCGCAATTTTTAGCCACTGGACAGGGGGGAATTATGATCGCGGGGAAGGGTGTACCCTTGGATGCGGTGCGCGTCGATTATGCTGCTGGTGCGATCGAGGCTTTGGTGTTAGAATCGGCGGAAAATAACGATATTTTGTTTATTGAGGGTCAAGGCTCTCTTTTACACCCCGGTTCGACTGCTACCTTGCCCTTAATGCGTGGCAGTCAACCAACGGGGTTAATTCTCGTCCATCGCGCTGGACAAATTCATATCAATGATTTACCCGATATTCTCATCCCTCCCCTAACAGAAGTGATTAAACTCTACGAAATGACTGCCAGCGCCGGGGGAAGTTTCGGGGAAGTGAAGGTAAAGGGGATTAGTTTAAATACTTTTCATCTTAGTCCGGAGGCGGCAGTTAAAGCTATAGAAACCGTGCAGGAGGAAACGGGGTTATTTTGTACCGATGTTGTTCGTTTTGGCGGTCAAGGGTTATTATCAGTGATCAGTGATCAGTAAACAGTTATCACTTATCACTTCAATCACAGTTCATCACATAATTAGTCTCAACTGTGATTGGAATGATTGAATGAATACTATGATTATGTTGTATTCAGTAACCTTTTATCAATAATCAATCATAGTCCATCACATAATTAGTCTCAACTGTGATTGGAATGATTGAATGAATACTATGATTATGTTGTATTCAGTAACCTTTTATCAATAATCAATCATAGTCCATCGCATAATTAGTCTCAACTGTGATTGGAATGATTGAATGAATACTATGATTATGTTGTATTCAGTAACCTTTTATCAATAATCAATCATAGTCCATCACATAATTAGTCTCAACTGTGATTGGAATGATTGAATGAATACTA
>NZ_JADBUP010000088.1:0-12209 GCF_020245605.1 Microcystis sp. M061S2
AGGTTATTCTCCTCGTAGGTCTCGATGATCTTTTGTCGCAAGTCTAAAGAATAGGGCTTCATCGGGTCGTGGCTCCTGCCTAGGTCTATAATTTATTGTCCTCTTCTATTGTACCTCATGCAAGTGCATACCGCTATAGGAAAAACTTTTTCAGTAAGCTTTATTGTAATTGTCCGCGCAGAGCATAACGATCTTTTTCTAAGCCGAAAGCGAAGAGAAAAGAATGGCGGATAGTGGGGTTAGAAAGAGTAAAAAAGAGAAAGAGAGCGATAACAGCTAATCCTGACGATAAACTAAACATAGTTTCGTAGGAAATTGCTAAAACCCCCAGAATTGGACCGGCTAAGGCTGTTCCCACATCAAAACCGCCGATACAGATAGAATAGGCCCGGCCGCGTTCTTGGGGCCCAGAGCGATCGGAGATTAAAGCCAGTAACATAGGGAATAAAATCCCCCCTCCCGTACCTTCGAGGATAGCGGCTAAAATTAAAGCGGAGGAAGATCGGGCAGAAGATAGAACCAACATGGATAAACCATAGCAAAAAACGCTAATAGTGATGAATAAACCCCGCCCATAGCGATCGCTGGCTCCTCCCGACAAAATCCGTCCGATTACGCCCGATAGTGCCGCATAACTGTAGAATAGACCGGCACTGAAAGGGATCTGATTTTCGAGGAGAAACAGGGGTAAAAAAGCGACTAAACCGCCGAATAAAGTACCGACCAATAGAAAAACTAAGGTGGGGACTAAAAAAGCTCGCTCTTGACATAATGCCCAAAAACTGCGCTCGATTGTCTGATTTTCTGCCTTCATTTGGGCTAATTTTTTCTTGAAGTCCGGTTCTTGAATGGAGAAACCCAAGAGAAAGGCGATCGCTCCTGAAGCGGCGGAAACTAGAAATAAACCGTTATAACCGATCGATTCGTAGAGATAACTGCCTAAAGCTGGACCGATTCCCATGCCTATGGGTGCAGTTAAGCTCATATAACCAATTATCTCTCCCCGTTGACGAACGGGGGAAAAATCCACCACTAGGGTACTGTAACCGGTGGTAAAAGCGGCGATACTGAGACCATGGTAGGCGCGGACGGCGAATAAAGAGGAAAGATCGCGAAAAAATAGATAACCGAGGGGTGCGGTAGCGGCGACAATAGTTCCAAATAAAACCACTAATTTGCGACTGCGGCGATCAACTAGATTGCCTAACCAACTGCGCGATAAAATTAAACCGATAGCAAAGGCCCCCATGACAAAACCGATATCTTGTTTGCTACCGCCTAGGGAATCAATATAGATGGGGAGAGTGGGGAGGAGAGTGGTAATACTTGTCCAGAAAAACAGCGCCGTGACGAAGAGGATGAGTAGTTGACGACGAGTTTCGGCAGTAAGCGATCGAAAAGTTTTGAAAGCGTTCACAACAGCGACCGTCACAGGCAACAAAAAGACCCGGAGATCACGCCAGTCACAAGCATCCCGTATTGCTGCTACCTTCCGGTCCTGACAAGGTTAAGGCGTTGCGATCGCATGAGTCCGAGTCTTTTCTATCATAACATCTTTTTCGGGGATACCGACATTTTTTTCCGAAGAATCTCCTCTCAATCTAGACTGTGAACGGAAATTTCCTCAACGAGGGGGTTTTTGCAATTGTTGTTGTAGAGAAGTTTCCGGTTCGATCGCCAATCCGCTAAACTGTCGGATTAAGACGGAAGGACTCTCCCTAGAATCGGCAGCGAGGAAAAATAACCAACGGCTGCCGGGGGTGAGTTGTTCGATGGAATTGAAGTTACTTGTCAACCAAATTACAGGTAAATTAGGCAGATTGGCATTTTTTTGACTAGCTTTTGCCTCTATACCGGCTAAAGTTTCTAAAATGATCCTCTCCCCCTGAATTAAACCCGTTTCACCGGTCCAGAGTTTCACATTTAATTGCCGACGATGGGCATAAAAATAGAGGGAAGCAGCGGCAATAATCGCCCGTTCAAAACTGTCTTCTTGCCAATCACAGAGGGTATCGAGACAGATAATCACTTCCTGTCCTCCCGTTAACACTTCTAATTCCCGAATTTGCAATTCTCCCAAACGGGCGCTAGTTTTCCAGTGAATTAAACGGCTAGAATCACCCTGGCGATATTGTCTCAGGTTACGGGTAAGTCCTTGACTAGCCCTTTGATAATAGCGATTATTTTCTAATTTTTGTTCCATCTCTTGACCGAGGGAATCGATTAGGGGACATTGTTGTAAGGGTAAAACTTGGGGATAAACTAAAGCTTTAGCCGCTGCTTGACTACAACGACGACACCAAAATAAACCGAGAGGGGCTGCTGTTCTTAATTGTACTTCTTGCCAGTGATAAATACCCCGTTTACTGGTGGGTAAATAATAAGTCCAACGATGGCAACTTTTGGGGGCAATCGCTTCTATTGGGGTTATTTTTGGCTGAGCGAGAACTATAGGCAGCATCTCTGTCACTTCTAACAGATTTATCGGCTGATTGCTAGTATTTTCTATCTCTAGGCTAATACTAAGATCGTCTCCCGCACTTACGGGTACAATGGCAAGACGACGCACTTTCAGGGGAAGAAGGGAACGACGGGGTAAAATTATCGATAAAATTAAAACAGCGATTGTCGTGCCACAGATAGCATACAACCATCCCGCCATGGTATTAGTCGCAGCTCCGAAAAAACAGAGGGTAATGCCAATGATTACCCCCCCACCGTAAGCGGGTAAAATACCGCGATCTTCTAACCAAGTTTTCATCAGGAAAAAATCTAGATCTAGTCAGGGTTTAGTGGTTTTGTCGTCTTTGCTAGAAAGCTAAAAATCAGTCCCACACTTCTATAATTCCCCCAAAAGCCATGAGAAACTATCAAGGATATCGGACTGATCAGCTAAGGAAGTTCTCTTCCTTGCCACTCTTGGGATTTTTCTTAACAAAACTTAACAATTGATGGCAAAATTTTGCTTGCTTTTGTCGGCAGATTTTGGGATAATATTTTTAAAAGAGTTTATTAATAATGGTAATCCCAGCATTCAATTATAAACACAAACATCCGATTATGAGACAATCATAACCCAAGCCGCCGCCAAAGTCAAGCACTTACTCCTAATTATTTGTCGCCTGAAACTTCTAATTCCGTGGTCGGTGGGGGGTTGGGGGTATTAGTTAAAATAACAAAGGTTGAAAACCGTGTTTGCGGGAAGCTGTGCCGATTTGTTCCATTTTAGGGACGGTAATTTGATTGCGTCCCCAGGAAAAATTAGTTTGCCAACCCTCCAACTCTAATAAAATCGCCTCAGCAAAACAGGCAAACATTTGACGAGAGGGAATATCCATATTGACGATTTTCATAATTTTCCAGTCAATATCGAGGGAATGCTCGACAATGCCGCCCTTAATCACCGAAATATCGGGGGCATTTAACACCATGCCTAAATTTTTCGGATAACCACCATCAATAATAAGACAGGGGCGCTTGAGTTTATCTGGATCAATTTCCACCCCTTTAGGCAGACTAGCCACCCAAACAATGATATCAGCCAGGGGTAAAGCCTCCTCTAGGGGGAGAATTTTACCGCGTCCTAACTCCTCTTGGAGAGATTGTAAACGCTCTTGATTGCGTGCCACATAGATTAGTTCTTTTGTATCGGTTTTTTCATTTAACCAACGACAAACAGCACTGCCGATATCTCCCGTGGCCCCACAAACCACGACGGTAGATTGAGATAAATCGATGCCCATTTTGTCAGCGAGGGTTTGCACCTGAGTGCAGATGACGTAAGCGGTGTGGGTGTTACCGGTGGTAAAACGGCCAAAATCTAGCTCGATATTGCGCACCTGTCGATTATCTTTGAGATTAAACTCCTCGAAAATAATTGAAGAAAAACCGCCGAGTGCGGTGATATTGATATCACTTTTTTGAGCGAGTGCCATGGCATTTAGCACCTTACGAATAGCAGACTTTACCCAACGATTCGACAACATCTCTGGTAAAAAACAGGATTCGATATATTTTCCTCTGATGGTTTGCCCCGTGATGCTGGTGACATGAAAATCATCGACAATTTGCGGGGGGGCAGCGCACCAAAAATCTAATCCTTGGTTAGCATATTCAGGATAACCTAGATCGTCGGCGACCGATTGGGCGTGTTCTAAACTGGTAAGATGACCTATAAGACCAAACATTGATTGTTCTTTCGTTAGACTAGATGGCACTAGATAAAAATTAGGATATTGCTAAGAAATCGTTAAGACTCTTAAATATAATACACAAAAGAGCCGCTCTGTGTTGAGCGGCAGCAGGGCGAAAAAAAGAAATCTCGACGCTCAAGCTTTAGACAGCAGTTAATCCGTAGGCAGACATTCGCATAATATCACGGGTGCTGAAACCGATATTGCTTAAAGCTTCCCCGTAGCTAATCATGAAGTCTTCCACGAGGGCCTCTTTTTCCATACCGAGGACGCGAGCATCATTCTCGACTTGATTGAGCATTCTCCAGACAATGGGTAGATTAGCGCGATTTGCGGCTTCTAATTCCTCTTTAGCGGTTTCAAAGTTCGCT
This sequence comes from Microcystis sp. M061S2, assembly GCF_020245605.1. NCBI lineage: Bacteria > Bacillati > Cyanobacteriota > Cyanophyceae > Chroococcales > Microcystaceae > Microcystis > Microcystis sp. M061S2. The sequence goes on from NZ_JADBUP010000088.1 coordinate 4,565, forward strand.
TTTAGCCATTCTTCGCCAAAATTGAGATGTAAATATTCGTCTTTAACTACGCCTTCAGTAATTTTACGCGCAAAAGGATCAGCAACAGGAATATAAATATTATAGGCAGCGATCGCAAAAGCTTCGATAATCAAAGATTGGATTAATAAACAGGTAACGGTTTTACCTTCTGCGTAGGCAATTTGGAAGTTATTGTGCAGAGAGGAAAAGAATTCTCTGGCATAATCCATATCAGGAGTGATTTGCAAATTTTGGCCGCAAGCTTGAAAACCTTTCATGTGACGGTTTTCCATTTTTGCCAGACGGTGTAACTCTTCTTTGTTATCGGCGAGGATGTCTGCTAATTGAATATAATTGCTATTGGCCTCGTATTCGCCTTCAATAACGATGGCATTAATGCGACTATAGGCTGATTTATAGGTTTCGCTGGTGAAATCAAGCTCTAATGGTACAGCAAGCTCTGGCATAAACTCGATTGACTCCTATTTCTGACGAGATTTTTCCGACATTCTTTCCAGTCTAGGGTAAGCCTTCTAGATGGAGTGATCTTTTTACGAGTCTAGCTCGATCGGTCTTTTTTGTATAGCTTGGCCTGAGGGGCTGACTTGCCAAGTTAACTATAGCGGTTATCTTTTGCCACTGAAAACAAATCTAGAGGCAATCCCTTCTCAAGGGAGGAGATTGCTGGCTGTTTGCTCAAACCGTGGCTAAAGATTTCCAGCGCTCGGCCTGTTGTAAGATGGCCCTGGCTGCCTGTTTACCCGATAAAGTCGCCCCTTCCATGCTATCAATGTAATCCTGTTGGGTATAACTACCGGCAAGGAAAAAGTTAGCAATAGGAGTCGCTTGCGAGGGACGATAGACATCCATCCCCGGTGCTTCCCGATAGAGACTCTGGGCCAATTTCACCACACTAAACCAAGTCATATTTAACTCCCGCGAGGAGGGAAATAACTGATGGACTTGCGCTAAAACGTGCTGGGCGATATCTTCATTTTTAGCTTTAATAAAAGGATCCCCGGGGGTTAAAACTAACTGTAATAAAGAACCTTCTCCGGGGCGATAATAATCCCTAGGACTGGTGAGAGCAAGATCTGCAAAACAGGAAAAATCCGCTTGGTGGGTGTACAAAAGATTGTCAATTCCCACCGCTTTTTGCAGTTGTCGACGTTTTTCGGCATCATTTAATTCCGTCACCCAACCGTCAAAACGCAATTGTACCGTGGCGACGGGGACGGCTTCTAGTCGGAAAATATTGTCAAAAATCGGCATTTTTCGCCAATCTTGGGGAATAAGACGCTGAATACCGGGGACATCACCAGCGCAAACATAGGCATCGGCGGTGATAGTTTCCGTGGTTTCTCCGTTAGCGACGATCATGCCATTAACTTGCAGATTTTCGCCCTCTCCAGAATAGAGAATTTCCCGCACCTGACGACGGGTAGAGATTTTGGCGCCCCGGGCCTCCAGATAGTTAATAATCGGTTTATGCAGGTATTCGTGGGGGGAACCTTCCAACATCCGCAGGACGGAAGCTTCGGTTTTAGCGGCAAAAAATTGGAAAATCGTCAGCATACAACGGGCCGAGATATTTTCCGTATCGATAAATCCTAAGGCATAGGCGATCGGATTCCACATTTTTTTTAAACTACCGTCATTACCGCCATGGCTACGAAACCAATCGGCAAAACTAATCGAGTCTAGATCCCGAATCGTTTTCATCGCTCCTTGAAAGTCTATCAGACCGCGGACGATGGGACTTGTACCTAAGGCCAGAGAATTAAAGATTTTATCGGCTGCTGAGAGTTGGGAGGAGGTAAAAAAGGCTTTTAAACCGTTAAAAGGCGCACCTGCGGCGAAACGGAAGTCTAATTCGCCGATTTTTCCGCCTTCGTTGATAAAAGTGTGGGTGTGTTCTTTGAGTAGTAGGGATTGAAAAGCGCCCACTTTTTTCATTAACTCAAAAAGATTATAGTAACAACCGAAAAAGACGTGCAAGCCCATCTCGATGTGATTACCGTCCGCATCTACCCAACTACCGACTTTTCCCCCGACAAAGGGACGAGATTCTAAGATTTCTACTGTACAGCCCGCATCGACCAGATCGATAGCTGTTGCCATTCCCGCTAATCCCGCACCAACGATCACCACTCGCATTTGTCAAGTTCCTGTTACAATTTTTCACTAAATCTTTATTTTACCCCGATCGGTCTGGTGTTTCTCGCTGGCGATTTTTTCAGGGTCGCTTGAGGGCGTGGCAAAATAATTGAGAGTTGCACTGGGGAGAAGTCATTTTGAAGCGATCGCTAGATGGGAGACAGGGATTAATTATTGTCAGTATTATATGGATATTGGGGATATTAGTCGATAGATTCTGGTTTAGTCTCGATCATACTATTCCTGCTTGGGATCAGGCCGATTATCTCAACGGTGGGATTATCTATACCCAAGCTTTCCAAAATCCTCGCTGGTTTGATGGGGATTGGTGGCGCAGTTTATGGCTAATCTCCCCGAAAATTCCCCCTTTAACCTATCTTTTAACGATTCCCTTCTTTAATCTCTTTGGTATTAGTCTTGACGCGGGTATGTGGGTAATGGCTATCTATAGCGCCCTACTGCTCTTTTCTGTGTACGGATTGGGAATTATCCTCTTTAATGGGACTGTGGCTTTATGGGCGGTCTTAATCTGTCAATTTCTCCCCGGTTTATACTATTATCGCCTCGAATATCTCTTAGATTTTCCCTTAGCGGCAATTGTAACGTTTTCTTACTTATGCTTGACATGGTGGCGATTTAGTGGTCAAGGCTGGCTAAAAGCGATCGCTTTCGGTATTTCTTGCGGTTTAGGGATGTTAGTCAAACAAACCGCCCTATTTTTCCTCTTTTTACCGATTTTGTGGGTATTGGGCGAAAATCTCCGGCGAAAACGTTGGGGCAATCTAGCGCAATTAATGCTCAGTTTTTTGACGGCAGCATTGTTAATGTTTCCCTGGTATCGGACGAATTGGTTATTAATGTTAACCGCGGGCAAACGTGCCACGGTAGATTCGGCGATTTTGGAGGGAGATCCCCCTCTTACCAGTCCAGATGCCTGGACATTTTACGCGCAAGTTTTACCCTATTTTCTTTCTTGGGTATTGTTATTAGTTCCCCTGGTGGGATTATTAATCTCCTTACGTCATAGAAAAACCGAAGATAGGGTTAATCGTCCTGTGTGGATTTGGTTAGGAGTTTTTCTGCTGGGGGGATACCTATTATCATCCCTCAATATCAATAAAGATGCTCGTTATATTTTGCCGCTTTTACCGACTTTATCCTTAATTTTATCCATTGGTTTATTATCTTGGCGCGGTCGTTTTGCCCCCAGTATCCGTTGGGGAACGATAACTATTGCCGCTATCCTCACCAGTTTAAATTTATTCCCCTTGGGGGGAGATATAATTACTAACGTTTTCAGTCCCGAATTACAACACCATCCCTATTTAAAAACCGGCTGGCCACAGGAAGAAGTAGTTAAAGAGATTCTAGCCGATTCTCCCTATCTTCGCAGCACCCTAGGGGTTTTACCTTCCACCCCCGAATTAAATCAACATACCTTCTCTTTCTACGGTGGTAAACATAATTCCCAGGTTGCCGGCAGACAGGTGGGAGTTCGGGAAGAAGATATCGAAAAGGATGTCAATTCTTTAGATTGGTTTTTAACTAAAACTGGTGAACAGGGTTCCGTCCCCGATGTCCAGAAAAAAATTGTTAATCGAGTCGCCACTGGGCCAGATTTCCAACTAGAGAAAACTTGGCAGCTACCGGATGATAGTACCCTTTCCCTACACCGTAAAATAGCCCCCTCCGTCACGGTTAAACCCCTTGAAAATGCGCCAAAACGGGTGGAATTAAGAGAGATTGCCCTTGCCGAAAAAGCTTCTCCTAATCAACCCATTCCCGTGGTTTACAAATGGGCTGGAGACTGGCAACAATTAAAGTCAGGGATGGTGATTTTAACCTGGCAAGAAGTGGACGGTAAGGATTATTGGATGCACGATCACGGTATTGCTATGGGGAGATTAATGGCAGAAAAATTAACTCCAGAAGAGCAACAAAAGGGTTTTGAAGTTACTGAAAAAACCGCCATGCAGTCGGCAGCAACCCCCGGAGTTTATCGCTTATCTGCTGTCTATCTCAATCGGGAAACTGGCGAAACCTATCCAATTAAAACTAATGCTCAAATTACCATCGATCCTCAGGTTCCCAAGTTAGCAACGCCCGCATTAGATTTAGTAACCCAATTGCGCTTAAAGTCTGCTAATATTGGTCAAGGATTAACGGGTATTGAACCAATTTTTGAGTTAACTAATCGTATCAATCAATACGATTCGATTCAGGATTATGTGCTGCAAGCAGACAAGGCTTTTTCCTATCGTTTACAGCAACAAAATCCCCCCGATAAGTTATCTTTAGCCTACGGATTAGCAATTTCTAAGGTACTACAACAGGATGTGGCAGGGGCAATAAAAGCCACGGAGGAAATGATTAAAATTGACCCCCATAATCCCTATCATTATGCTTATCAAGGCTTTATTTATCTCTACGATTGGCAACCGCAAGCAGCCCAAAAAGTCTTAGATCAAGCTAGACAATTAAATCCCGATAGTGAAGAAATTAAAACTTTAAATGCAGTGGCTGCCTTGATGGGGGGAAATCTCGTTAAAGCTTGGCAATTATGGCAGTCAAATTAAAATAGAGTGGGAAGTGGGGTGTAGGGTGTGGGGTGTGGGGTGTAGGGTGTGGGGAAAGAAACCTCTTTCAGCTGTGGGGGTGAAAATTTTTTCATCGGGACCGACTCCTAACCCCATGGTAGATGTGGGATTTTTGCAGGAGTTCTATTTTCCGACAAAGATAAGTAAAAATTATTGATTTACTGCAAAAACTTGAGAATATTTAAATTAACATTCCGCAATATTTATAAATTCTTAAGAATTAATTGAGAAAGATTTTTATTTAACAACGACGTTATGATGGTAACAGCGATTTGATAGAATTTCATAATCGGTTATTGTGTGCTTTTTTGGGCAGCAATGGTTGAAACCCTTGCCACACCTAGAAGGTGATCCTAATTAAGACGGGTAAATCAGTCAATTTCACCCACAACGATGATCTTTTTTTTATGTAGTTTTATTGCAAAAAAAAAGTTTTTTTGACAAAAAGCACAAAGTATGATATGAACCCAAGGTATTTCTGGTTGCGAGTAATTATTGTAGAGAAGGGAGAAGGGGAGAAGGGAGTGAGAAGTGGGGAAGCTGTCTCATCACCCTATCTCCTGCCTCCTGACTCCTGACTCCTGACTCCTGACCCCACTAACAAACTTTTTCAGCAAACCCTATTTAATTTAACAACTCCCTGGGATCGGTGACTTCCCCTTTAATCGCTGCCGCTACCACCATCGCCGGACTCATCAACAAAGTACGACCAGAAGCGGAACCTTGACGACCTTTAAAATTACGATTGGAGGAGGAGGCACTGATCTGATCTCCCTGCAATTTATCGGGATTCATGGCTAAACACATGGAACAGCCAGCCTCGCGCCATTCAAAGCCCGATGCTAGGAAAATTTGGTCTAATCCTTCGGCTTCCGCCTGTTTTTTGACTCTTTCGGAACCGGGGACGATAAAAGCTTTCACATGGGGGGCAACACGATGACCTTGGGCAAATTTGGCCGCTTCGCGCAGATCACTGATCCGGCCGTTAGTACAGCTACCGACGAAGCAGACATCGATTTTTGTGCCTTTAATCGGGGTGCCGGGGGTGAGTTTCATGTATTGATAGGCTTCCTCTGCGATCGCTCTTTCACTTGCCGGTAAACTTTCGGGAGTGGGAATGACTTCGTTAACCCCGATTCCTTGGCCCGGAGTAATCCCCCAAGTAACTGTGGGTTCGATTTCACCGGCATCGAAGACCACCACATCGTCATAAACCGCATCGGCATCGCTTTTAATGCTTTCCCACCAATTAACCGCACTTTCCCAGTCTTTGGGTGCAAAATCACGACCTTTGAGGTAATCGTAGGTGATTTGATCGGGGTTGATATAACCACATCGGGCCCCACCTTCGATCGCCATGTTACAAATCGTCATCCTTTCTTCCATGGACATCCGTTCAATTGTACTACCAGCGTACTCGTAGGCGTAACCAACACCGCCTTTTACGCCTAATTGACGGATAATATGGAGAATTACATCTTTAGCATAGACACCGGGGTTTAAATCGCCGTTTACCTCCACTCGACGCACTTTTAATTTCGATAGGGATAGGGTTTGGGTAGCAAGAACATCCCGCACTTGGGAAGTGCCGATGCCAAAAGCGATCGCCCCAAAAGCGCCGTGGGTGGAGGTGTGGGAATCACCACAGGCGATCGTCATCCCCGGTTGGGTTAGTCCCTGTTCGGGAGCGATCACATGAACTATGCCCTGATTGCCGGAACCGATGCCGTAGAAAGGAATATGATTGGTTTGAACATTAGTTTCGATCGCCCGGATCATTTCCTCGGCCAAATCGTCAAGGAAAGGACGCGCCTGATTTTCGGTGGGGACGATGTGATCGACAGTGGCAATAGTCCGTCCTGGAAATAATACTTTTAAACCCCTTTCTCTCAGCATCGAAAAAGCTTGCGGACTGGTGACTTCATGGACTAGATGCAGTCCGATAAATAATTGTGTCTGTCCACTGGGAAGAATCTTAACCGTGTGTGCGTCCCAGACTTTATCGAATAACGTTCTTGCGCTCATTGACTTTGGAATGATAGTCATCTCCCTAATCATATCAGCTAACCTGAGCCGATAAATATTAATTTTTTCTTTTCTCTTGGTTAGTAGGGATAATAAATAAATAGCTCTGTTTTTGCCAGAGATTAAAACCATCGGTTTTTGAGTGAAAGAAACGACTTTCGCTAATAACTATTTGAGTAATTCCTGCTGCTCCTTACCCCCCGATCCCTATAATTTTAAATAGGATTTAGTCTAACATTCTCTAGGCTTGAATAACCCCTCAGTCCATAGCAAAAAAAATTATTCTTTTCTTGTCACCGCTAAATTATGCTCGCTAACTTTCCTATTCAGATAAATTTCTCCAAGAACAATTAATCCTAGAATCAGAGATAAACTCAGCCATGATACTAGGATTCCTAAGTAGTTAATACTAATATAGTAATACTCAAAGATTCCTACCAAATTAACTAACAAGAAAGGTCATGGAAGTCTTACCGATATTCCTCATTGCCTTTTGCTATCAGACAATAGACCTCTTGCATAATTTTTTTATGGTATAGTGGAGGATTTGGCTTTTTTCTCGATTTTTAGATGGAAGTAGAAAAAAGAATAAAATGTGATCTTAGGTCAGGAAATCATCTATACTTTTGCTATATTTATTAGCAAAAATATGGATGATCAAAACTTATCAGATGAACAGTTAAAACGCCGTTTCGGTGTGTATAAACAAACCTAGAGAAAGATGGTAGAATCAGTAAAAAGTGTTGAAGCTGACTCTAATTCAGCATCTAAAAGGGAACCGAACCCTAAACTATCTATAGAAGAACAAGTTTTAGTCACGTTAGAATATTGGCGAGAATATAGAACATATTTTCACATTGGTACAA
>NZ_JADBUP010000089.1:0-2602 GCF_020245605.1 Microcystis sp. M061S2
AAGTTTGAAGTGGGAAGTTTGAAAAAAATTGCTTACTGCGTATCACTTACGGCTTACTCCTCGCGTCGTCGAGCTAAGCCGTTGGCGACTGCATCTAGCAATCGCGCTTGCCCAAGTCGTCGTCCGTTGTCGTAGACGATAGGCAGCCCTTTGCGATGTCGCTCATAACGCACAATGATCTCTCGCCCTCGCATGTCGATTGGCGATTCGTAGCGGTCTCCTTGGAAGCTAAATGTGTTGTCTTTCTTGACCGTGCGAGTATCCTCGGCGTAGAACAACTCGTCGGTGTCTTGCGAGGGACTGAGGAATCGAATGCGCGAGAGATCGACACCGAATCGATCGATGGGCTTCATACCCAGAGTGGAATGGATGGTCGCGTTGTAGTCCTGTTCGACCCAGTCGGTGAACTGCCGATTCAGCGATTGAAGCGAACTGAGATCAAGATTGCGAATGAGGAACTGGTCGCGAACTCGGCGAAAGAAGCGTTCGATCTTTCCCTTGGCAGACGCGTCTCGAACGGCCGTGTGACGCAGAATGCAACCCACTCGGGCACAGATGAGCGTAATTTCTTGTGAGCAGTAGATGGAACCGTTGTCGACAAGCAATTGCTCGGGCAATCCACGTTTGTAGAAAGCGCTACGCAGAGCTCGAATCATCGTATCGGTGTTCTCCTCCAGGAAGAATTCGCCATGACACAAGACTCGGCTAGCGTCATCGATAAAAGCGATCAGCTTGGTCTGCTTACCACCGATATGAGGGCCGAACATCGTATCGGCCTGCCAAAGCTGGTTGGCATATTGCATGCTGAAGGCGAGTCGCTGCTTGTTACTTTCGCTTGGATCAGGTTTGAGCAACTCGTACTTTTCGACCATTCGGCTGAACGTATTGCGTGCGATCTGATTTGCTTGTAGCAAGCCTTTTTCGATGCAGAATCGGTAGATGGCGGTCTTGTTGGGGGGCCAAGTGTGCTTTCTGCTTTTGTCCGATTCTTTTTGGCGAAAGTGAGGCAACGCTTGGTTGATGGCTTCGAGGACTTCCTCGGGAGTTGTTTTGCGAGGTTTTCCTTTGTCAGACCGAGGCGAAGCGTCCATTCCAGTAATGCCGTAATTTTTGTAACGGTAGTACCAGGTCTGAATGGTCCGCCAAGTAAATCGATATTGGTTCCCCTCCTCGTCGAGGAAGGTCATCTCGGCAACGCTGCGGACCCTTTGGTCGCGCGTTTTGCCTGGCGCGATATCGAGCGCACCGAGGACTTTCATTTTGAGATAGATCGACGGATTCTTCACTGCCATAGCTCCTTGTTGTTGCGGGCCGAATTGTGCTCGTGTTTTGATAGGGGCGAAACGATCCTGCAGAAATCTAAATCCGTTTTCACGTAGGTCCATCGCCGAGTTGTGTTGTTGATGCTCGTGCGTTTTTGGATGCCGAATGGTTGCGATAGCAATTCGGCCAAGAAGACTCTTGTCAGCTCCTTCAGAGCGACCAACGATGCCGTTTTGAGATAGAGGATTGGAGTCCATTTGTGACGAGCTTGCCGTTGGCGCAGGCTCTCGCACAGTCCACTTAACGGCGGCACATGTGATGAAGGACGTTAGGCCTCAGATGAAGAATGTTTGAAACGTTGCGGCAAATGCCGCAATTGGCGAGAGCGCATGCCGGTGAAACGCTTTTGCGAGATGGGCCAAAGTAAGCTGTGCAGGCGAGTTGGACTCGATTCGCGGTGGCTCGCACAAAGCGTTGAGAGCCGTTCGGATGGCGACTTGAGCACCGAGGAATCGTTGCCAGATGCGATAGGCAGTTGAGTCACTCAAAGTGCACTTCAGCAAGCGAAAGGCTTGGATTTTGTTTCCCGAGTCTACTGCGTTGGAGAGAAACTGCCACAGGCTATCAGCACAGAGGAACAAGTGTTTGATTTTATCAGCGGTCCAGACGCTGAAGGTTCTTCCGCATCCGATAGCAAGATGTCGGTTGGAGCAGAAGACACGAACGGCGCGCGCAGCACGAACGGTATCGCCTAGGTTGTTGGGGAAGAATCCAATGAGCGATCCATGCTTGATAAGGAAACCAGTTTTTTTGCAATGTGGGCAAGGGGTGATTTTGAGTTTTGCAAGAAATGCTTCGACATCAGTCTTGGAAGCGTAGATCTGGCTACACACGGCAGATCCTTTCGATCGGTTTTGAAATCTCCATCCCAAGGATAAGAGTTTCGCAATCGGAAATCCGCAGAGTCGTAGAAACGGTCTCAAAAAAGGGCGGGGTAAAGGCGGGGTACAATGTTTGGAGAAGATGGACGGGCTGCGGAGGCGGGATGCAGGCTGGCCGAATTGTCGCTGTAAAAAACGCTTCGAACTACGATAACAACTCGGATCAAAACCAGCGGGTTATGCGACCACAACGCGGCCCGGAACACGTATCATGCGACGGGAGCCTTGAACCAACTGAAACTGGATAATGCGACGGTCAGCACTCGAACGTACGACGCAGGTAGACGTCTTACAAGCGAAGTACTCGGCAACGGGATCACGGAAACCCGCACGTACAGCAACGACAATTTATTGACGGCGATCAATTATTCGAATACATCGTTGGGGCACTTGACGTA
>NZ_JADBUP010000009.1:0-81200 GCF_020245605.1 Microcystis sp. M061S2
CAGACATGGCTTTTTTTCTCCCCTCGCTCTACGGCACTCACTGCTTTCTGTCTTAAATCATCACTATAGGGTGCTGCCATGAAAGCTTCTCCTCATTTCTTTTTCTCTATTATGTCCTAACTATCCCGCTCTTTGCTATACAAGGTTTTTGAGTCCCTATAAAGTCCCTAAACCCTTTTCTAGCCAAGCTTCTACTGATATGCAGCCAACCCTACTTATCAGGGTAAGCGCATCTTAACAATCCTTGACAAAATAAACTTTATGTGAGTTGCTTACCCAGAGAGCGATTCAGGCATATTTGAGGAGAATTGGCCATCTCAATTGTTAAGCAAAAATCGACTAAATGTGAAGATTTCGTAACCATTCTGATTGACTGGTATCACTTGAAATGCCCACACAGCAAGCGGATCACAAAATTGGCCAATTGTCAATAGCGTTTGAGATGCTCTCACCCTGCCCTACTTATAGCATCATTGGATTTTACTAACATTGAGAATACTTAACCCAATGATCTTATCCCCTTGATAACGAATAATCACATCATTATCTGTTAATTCGCTATCATCCGCTGGTAAAGATGGTTGATGAAAATTAATATACAAAACATCTGCTTTTGCATCATAAGCTGTCCAAAAATCTTGCTGAGGCAGAGCGTGAATCATCTTGGCGAAGTTAAGATAGGATTGAATATTAATGCTAGTTATGGCCATATTTGTTTCCTCTTGGTTAATTCACGAAGACGACGGGTTAAATAAGCAGTAATAATAAATCCCCCCTCTGATAATTCCCGATAAACAACGATTAGATATTTTCCAGAAACTATTTGTTTAACTGCCAACAATTCCTGATGGTTTCCTACTAGGATTTTCTCAGGATAGCGAATGGTTTCCAATATCTCCGCTTGATACGATACTAATTCACTATGTCCACTGATAATGTGTTTCCATCTCTCCTCTGTCAGACGAATTAAAACCCCATTCTGAGAAGTTGCATAAAGATTCATAGGTTCCGATTCAGTGTAAATAGACCTTTAAACCACACTTTCAACCCAACCGAACCCTATTCTACCGTGACACTTTTGGCTAAATTGCGCGGCTGATCCACGTCTAAACCGCGACGGGCCGCGATATGATAGGAGAGCAATTGTAGGGGAATTACCGTTAAAATTGGCGATAATAATTCCTCAACTTCCGGCACATACAACAAATCATTAAAGACTTTCGGCGCTTCCGTATCGCTGTCGGCAACTACTCCCAATAATCGCGCATCCCTTGCTTTTGCTTCCTGTGCATTGGAGAGAACTTTATCATAAACTACCCCCGGCATCGCAATCGCTACTACAGGAACTTTTGCATCTAAAAGCGCGATTGGTCCGTGTTTCATTTCTCCGGCTGGATAGCCTTCCGCATGAATATAACTGATTTCTTTGAGTTTTAAGGCCCCTTCTAAGGCAATGGGGAAATTAATCCCCCGTCCCAAGAAAATAAAGTCTTGGGTGTCATTAAATTCATGGGCCAATTCTTCGATCGCTTTTTCCTGTGTTTCTAAGACAGTTTCGATCGATCTTGGCAGCGATCGCATTTGATTAATAATTTCCTCGATTCTCTCTAAAGACAGAGTTTGACGACGATAGGATAAATCCAAAGCTAAGAGATAAAAACCCAATAACTGGGCGGTAAAACTCTTAGTTGCCGCCACCCCGATTTCGATCCCCGCCTGAGTATTAATAATCTGATCGACCATTTGTGCTAGGGTACTTTCGGGGCGATTAGTAATCCCGATAATCCGGGCCTGATATTTTTTTCCTAATCCTAAACGACGCTGTTTTTCCGTTTCCAAAGCCGCTAAAGTGTCGGCTGTTTCCCCCGATTGCGTCACCCCGATGGTTAAAGTATTGGGCATCAGGGGGGTGGGTGCATAGCGAAATTCCGAGGCGTACTGTACTCTTGTGGGAATACCTGCCAACTGCTCAATCAAGTATTTACCGACTAAACTAGCGTGCCAACTGGTCCCACAGGCTAAAATCTGAATATGTTCTAAATTTTCGTAAATTTCCTCAGAAAAATTAATATTTATCGGGTTGACATTATCCCCATTTTGTGCTGTCCAATGGGGATGCAGATAGGTCCCTAAACAGTCGCGCACCACTCCTGGTTGTTCGTAGATTTCCTTGAGCATGAAGTGACGATAACCCTGTTTTTCTACGGTTGTCGGACTCCAATCGAGGACTCTGGGGCTTTTACGGACTCTTTTTCCCTCAAAATTATAAATTTCCACTCCCAAGGGTGTTAACCGAGCAATTTCGCCATTATCCAAGGACAGCACCGCCCGGGTATGGGGAACCAAAGCACTGACATCGGAGGCACAGAAAAACTCCCCCTGACCAAAACCGATGATTAAAGGAGCGTGTTGCCGCACGACAATCAATTCATCGGGATAATCGGGACTAATCACCGCTAGGGCAAAAGCACCCTCTAAACGTTCAATTGCCCTTAAAACTGCCTTGAGGAAAGGACTCACCCCCAAGTATTCTTCATCGCTAGGTTTGGGTAAATAACTGGCGATTAGATGGGGAATAACTTCTGTGTCGGTTTCCGAGTCAAATATACAGCCTTTTTCCTTTAATTCTGTTCTTAATGCCTGAAAGTTTTCGATAATGCCATTTTGTACCACTGCCACCCGTTGACTGTTATCGGTGTGGGGATGGGCATTACTTTCTACGGGTTTGCCGTGGGTTGCCCAACGGGTGTGACCGATGCCAATTTGGGAGGGATTAACTTCCTGTTCTAATTTTTCCCGCAGATTGTAGAGTTTTCCCTGGGCGCGGACTCGATGTAATTCACCTTCAAGAATTGTGGCAATCCCTGCCGAATCATAACCCCGATATTCTAAACGTTCCAAACCAGCTAGGAGAATATCGATCGCTGTTTGGGTCCCGATATAGCCAACAATTCCGCACATTCTTTCGCTCACCCCATTTAGGCTAAGTCCGATCTATTCTATCGCAAGCGTGACACTTGTTTGCTTAGAGCCTAAAGACGCAGGGGGAAGGGTATAGTTTCCCCTATAGGAGAGCAGGGTGTGGGGTGTGGGGTGTAGGGTGTGGGGAGAACAAATAAAAGCAATATAGATCACTCAGCAGCACACTTTGTTCTTTTTGTCAAAAAAACTTTCTCTTTGCAACAAAACTACACAATTAATTGATCAACGGGTTGGCTTAAAAAAGGCTCTTTAACTGCCATTTATTGCTGTTGCTGAATAGGTCAGTGTAGATTTAGCAAGGGTTTTCAGGATCACCAGACAGCTAAAAACCCTAAAAAGCACATAATAGCCGATCATCTCATACTGCGAAATTATACCATAATCGCTGGAAGTATTGCAACCTCGTAAACAAATGAGAATTATTTTCAATAAATTCTTAAGAAAGGATAAATATTGCGAAATGTAAATTTAAATATTCTCAACTATTAAAGCTTGTTTGATATAAAAAACTTATCAAAAGTTGTAATTTTTACTGACTGATGACTGATGACTGATGACTGATTACTGAATTGATGATCTGAGAGAAACTTTAAACAGGAGTCACAACTGCTGTTAGAGCGGCAGTAACCGCGTCCATCGGTTGATTACCGTCGATATGGTTAAGAGTGCCTTTTTGACCGTAATAATCTAAAACGGGGGCAGTTTGGTCGATATAAACCTGTAGGCGACGGGCGATCGTTTCTTTAGTATCATCTTGACGACCGCGTTGCATGAGACGCTCAATTAAGACCGTATCTGGTACAGCCAAATTAACCACAAATGTGTAACTATCGGCCAATTCCTCCAGTAATGCGTCTAAAAAGCTCGCCTGTGCCACCGTGCGGGGAAAACCATCAAGAATCCAACCCTTAGCACTGTCAGGCTGTTTTAAACGTTCCTGAATTAAACCTAATAACAACTCATCGGGGACTAATTCGCCCTTTTCCACATAAGCTTGTGCTTGCTGACCAAGTTCTGTCTTCTCTGTAATTGCTTGACGTAAAATTTCACCGGTAGAAATATGGGGAATCGTCAGAGATTCCGCTAATTTTGCCGCTTGGGTCCCTTTTCCCGATCCGGGCGGTCCCAAAAATATCACACCGATCCGTTTGCTCATGGATTAAATATAGGGTTTTAAGGGGAAAAATAACCAGTAACCGCTAAAAGGTCACTGGCTGACTATCTAACTACTGTTTAATCATGCCCTCATAACGTTGAGAGATGACATAGGTTTGAATTTGTTTCGCAGTATCGATCGCCACCCCCACCAGAATTAACAGGGAAGTTGCCCCCAAACCGCGAAAAGTGGTGACACCAGTAGCGCTTTCTACTACAGTCGGCACAGTAGCCACCAAACTTAAAAAGAGAGCGCCCAAAAGGGTGAGACGATTCAGCACCCCTTCCAGATAATTAGTAGTAGCGGTCCCCGGTCGAATCCCCGGAATACTGGTCCCCATTTTTTTCAGGTTTTGGGACATATCCTTGGGGTTAACGATCAGGGAAGCGTAGAAGAAACTAAAACCGAGAATCAGTAAGCTATAAAAAGCCACATAACCCCAACTATCGGGACGCAGAGCATTAACCAACTGAACTAAAACCTGACCGACCGGGTTATCCGTGGGTAAAGCTTGCACTAATTGGAAAGGTAAGACCAACACTGCGGAGGCGAAAATAATCGGCATTACGCCCCCTTGATTGAGTCGTAGGGGTAGATAACTGGTTCTTTCCCGATAGAGACGACGACCCACCTGACGACGGGCAGAAACAATCGGAATCCGACGGGTTCCTTCCTGAACAAAAACAATGCCGATAATCATCACCAAGAAAACCAGCAAGAGAATCACCACTTGAGCGATCGCTTGTCGGCCACCCTGTTGGGCAAAAGTAATCGTATCACCGAGGGTTTTCGGTAAAACAGCGACAATGTTGACAAAAATCAGCAAAGATGCTCCATTTCCCAGACCGCGTTCCGTAATCAGTTCCGAAATCCACATCACGAACATAGAACCGGCCACTAAAGCGAGAACCGTAGCAGCGATCGAGGGTAAAGTTCCGGCCACAACGCCGTTAGCCACTAATAAACCGAGAGTAATGCCGATACTTTGAATAATTGACCAACCAAAGGCAACATAACGGGTAATTTGGGCAATTTTTCGCCGTCCTGCTTCTCCTTCATTTTTCTGTAAATCTTCCAAAGAAGGAAGGGCAGCGGTGAGCAGTTGCACGATAATTGAGGCGTTGATATAGGGAAGAATGCCGAGGGCAAAAATCCCTAACGTCGATAATCCTCCCCCGGTAAACAGGTCAAGGATTCCCAAAGCGGCGTTACTTTGAATAATTTCTGCTAATCTTGCCCGATCCAAACCGGGTATCGGTACAAACATCCCAAAACGGAGCAGAATCAGTAAACCCAATGTAATCAACAAGCGACCGCGTAAACCGGCCGCTTGTGCCATTTGCATAAACGTTTCCTGTGCCGTGGGAGCCTTATCACGACTGACGACCATTAACAGTTACCTCTAGTGCAGTTTTTTTATGGGAAAAAGTAATCGAGGGGGAAAACTTTCTCGATTTTTTTAAGATTTCCCCTGTCTTTCTTATGATATAGCAATCCGGTCTTGGGGATTGGGTGTTAGGGTGTGGGGTGTAGGGTGTGGGGAGAACAAAGCTGCCCTTTGCCTTTTGCCTTTTGCCTTTTGCCTTTTGCCTTTTATCTCCTGTCTCCTGTCTCCTGTCTCCGTTAAATTTCTTCCCAAGTACCTTGAGCGGCGGTAATTTTCTCTTTAGCGCTATTGCTAAAAGCGGCGGCCTTCACCTTGAGGGGAACGGTAATTTCACCATCACCTAAAACTTTTAAAGGGCCGTCATTGCTGGTGAGAATTTTAGCTTTTAGGAGACTTTCCAGGGTAACTTCCGTATTAGCGGGTAAAGAAGCCAATTTTCTCAGATTAACGATCGTGTATTGACGGCGGTTAACCAAAGGAAAATGCTTTAATTTGGGAACCCGACGATAGAGGGGCATTTGTCCCCCCTCAAAACCGGGGCGGGTCCCCGTCCCAGAGCGAGATTTTTGTCCGCGCATTCCCAGACCGCAACTAGCGCCCTGGCCGGCCGAGATACCCCGTCCCACACGACGACGACGTTTAGTGGACCCCGGTTGGGGGGCGATTTCGTGGAGTTTCATGGTGATTTCTTTATGTGTACAAATGTTCTACAGATACGCCTCTATCCTTGGCCACTTCCGAGAAAGTGCGGAGAGTTTCCAGGGCGTTAACAGCGGCTCTAGCGTTATTGAGGGGGTTATCGCTACCGAGTTGTTTAGCGAGGATATTTTTCACCCCGGCTAATTCTAAAACGGTACGGACAGCACCCCCGGCAATAACCCCAGTCCCCGGTGCCGCTGGACGCATAAGCACCTGAGCGCCACCGGAAGCCCCCCGGGTGAGGTGAGTGATAGAACTAGCTTTAGTTAAGGAGACTTCAATTAGTTGTTTTTTGCCATCGGCCACGCCTTTACGGACGGCCCCGATAACGTCCCCTGCTTTGCCGACTCCCACTCCCACCTGGCCGTTTTCATTACCGACCACGACGATAGCCCGGAAGCTGAGTTTTTTACCACCCTTAACCACTTTACTAACCCGGCGGATCTGGATGACCCGCTCTTGCCAAGTGGTTTCTTTTTCTTTTTCGCGGTTGCCTTTGCGACGTTTTGCCATAGTTTTATCAGTGTTGAAAGGATATTTTAGAAGTTTAAGCCGGCTGACCGAGCCGCTTCTGCTAAGGCTTTGACGCGACCGTGATAGAGATTGCCACCGCGATCAAAAACCACTTGTTCAATGCCTTTGTCTAGGGCCCGTTGGGCGACCAGTTTACCCACGGCAGCCGAGGCTTCTTGGGTAGCGGTGGATGCTAATTCCCCGCGCAAGGTTGCCTCTAGGGTAGAAGCGGCAGCGAGGGTGTTTTGGGCGACGTCGTCGATAATTTGGGCGTAGATGTGGTTATTAGAACGAAATACGGATAAACGGGGCCGTTCAGCAGTGCCATTAATTTTGCGACGCACACGCTGGTGACGACGACGGACTGATTCTTTGCGACTAAGTTTCATGGTTTATTTTTTACCTCCTTTACCGCCTTTACCGCCAGCTTTACCAACTTTGCGACGGACGACTTCACCAAGATAGCGAATCCCTTTACCTTTATAAGGTTCGGGGGGACGAACCTCGCGGATTTTAGCGGCAATGTTACCGACGGCTTCTTTGTCGATGCCACTGACGATAACTTGGGTGTTGTTTTCTACAGCCACGGAAACACCATCGGGCATCTCCATTTCCACGGGTTTACTGTAACCAACATTAAGAACTAATTTACTACCCTGCGCCTGGGCGCGGTAGCCCACCCCTTGGATATCGAGGCGTTTTTGAAAGCCGGTAGCGACTCCTTCCACCATGTTGGCTACTAGAGTTCTACAGAGTCCGTGGCGTTCTCTGGCGGTACGGGAATCGTCCTGACGGGTAACGAGCAGGGTTTCGCCATCTTTATCGATGGCGACGGCGGTGGGTAGGGTTCTCTGGAGAGTTCCTTTGGGTCCTTTCACCGTCACGGTAGCACCATCGATATCGACGGTGACTTTATTGGGAATAGGAATCGGGCGTTTGCCAATACGAGACATAACAGTTATCAGTTATCAGTGGGTCAGATATCAGGGAAGAGTTATCAGTGGGCCAGCTATCGGGTTTAAACTTGGAAAGGCTGACGGCTGATAGCTTATCCTTGTTTACCAGATGTAGCAAAGGACTTCGCCGCCAACGTTTTGTTTACGCGCTTCGCGATCGGTCATAATACCTTTAGAGGTAGAAACAATGGCGATGCCAATGCCACCGAGGACGCGAGGTAAGTCTTTACTGTTGGAATAAACTCGCAGTCCCGGTTTACTGACTCTGGTGAGGGTAGTAATGATCGGTTGACGGTTTTTGCCTTTATATTTGAGGGAAAGAACTAATTGAGATTTAATCCCCTCACCCACTTCCTCAAAGTCAGCAATAAAGCCTTCGTCTTTGAGAACTTGAGCAATACTGCGCGTCATCCGCGTGGTGGGAATTTGAGTAGTGGTCTGCCGAACCGCGCAAGCGTTACGGATGCGGGTCAGCATATCCGAGATGGTATCGTTAGCAGACATGAATTACCTGTTTTTCTCCTAAATTGGGATCAACATCAGTGGTCAGTTATTGCAGGAGTCAGGAGTCAGGAGCCAGTCGTCAGGAGAAGGTAGGTAGGATTTATTCAGTAATTTCTCTGACAAAATCGCTTTCTCCCTTTTCCCTTGCCACTTTTTCCTGATTTTTTTCCTTTTCTCTTGATTGATTTATCTAAAGGGCATTCCCATCTCTTTGAGGAGGGCGCGTCCTTCTTCGTCGTTTTTAGCGGTGGTGATGATTGAGATGTCCATCCCACGAATTTGATCGATTTTGTCGTATTCAATTTCGGGGAAGATCAACTGTTCACGAATGCCTAAACTGTAGTTACCACGACCATCAAAACTGTTACCGCTGATACCGCGAAAGTCGCGAATGCGTGGTAAGGCCAGATTAATTAGACGGTCTAAAAAAGCGTACATTCGATCGCCGCGCAATGTCACCATGACACCCACGGGCATTCCTTCGCGAATTTTGAAACCAGCGATCGCTTTTTTTGCCCTAGTCACTACCGGTTGTTGTCCGGTGATGGTGGACAGTTCCTCCTTGGAAGACTCCAAAGCTTTGGCGTTTTGTGAAGCTTCCCCAAGACCGCGGTTAACAGTAATTTTGATAACTTTAGGTACTTGGTGGATATTGGTATAACCAAATTGTTCTTTCAGTTTCGGAACAATGGTTTCTTGATAGGTGGTTTTTAGTTTTTGGCTCATAGTTTTGCTGCTTACTTTTCCTGGGCTTGGTCAGGAACTAGAATTGATGGGAAACTAATCGATAATTTCGCCAGTTTTCTTCAGTATCCGCACTTTCCGACCGTCTTCGGTAAAGGTATAACCCACCCGACTGGCGATTTTTTTCTTCTCGGAATAAAGCATCACTTTGGAACTGTGAATCGGTGCTTCGTAGGTAACGATTTGACCCGATTCCCCTTCCTGTTGGGGTTTAGTGTGTTTGGTGCGGATATTAACTCCCTTGACCACCACGGTACTTTCTTGGGGTAGGGCCCGTAAAATTTCGCCCACTTTGCCCTTATCGGAACCGGCGATTACTTGAACGACATCCCCTTTTTTAACGTGCATTTTTTGCCTTTGGGGCGGGGTTTGAATGTTTTTCTTACTCATTTTTTTTGACCTCAAAGTGTGAAAAGTTTTAGACTAGCCATCAGCCAATTGCCTTGGTACTTTTCACTTTGATCAGAGAACTTCTGGGGCTAAGGAAACAATTTTGGTGTAGTTTTTATCGCGCAATTCCCGAGCGACCGGACCAAAAACCCGCGTACCTTTGGGATTACCGTCATTATTAATAATCACGGCGGCGTTATCATCAAAACGGATGCTCATGCCGCTATCGCGACGGACGGTTTGACGGGTCCGCACAATCACCGCCGTCACCACATCGGATTTTTTCACGGGCATATTGGGGATAGCGTCCTTAACCACGGCGATAATTTTGTCACCGATGCCACCGTAGGTACAGTTACCTGTTCCCAGCACCCGCAGACACATTAGTTTCCGCGCCCCGCTATTATCAGCGACATTTAAGTAGGTTTGTTGTTGAATCACGGTTTTTACCTAGGTGAAATTTAATTATCGGTTAATATTTCCGCCACTTGCCAACGTTTGGTTTTACTGAGGGGGCGGGTTTCACGAATACGAACTCGATCGCCTTGTTTGGCTTGATTTTCTTCGTCGTGAGCTTTAAATTTCTGGGTTTTCACGACGATTTTGCCGTATTTGGGGTGAGGAGAGCGGTTTTCAATGGCTACCACTACGGTTTTATCCATTTTGTCGCTGACTACTACCCCAACTCTTTCTTTAACTGCCATAGCGGGTTATGCCTCCGGGGTGGACTGGGCTAGTTGGCGCTCCCGTTCTACGGTTAATAATTGGCCGAGACGGTGGCGGGTGTGTTTGAATTCGTGGGTTTTTTCCAAGCGGCGGGTGGCCTGTTGCAAACGCAATTCAAACAGTTTCTTTTTGGCATCGAGGACAGCATCGGCGATTTCCTCATCGCTCATCTTCCTCACTTCGGCGATTTTTGGTAAAGCCATTAGACAAAATCCTCCTCGCGAGTGATAAATTTGGTCTTAATCGGTAATTTTTGAGCCGCTAGGCGCATTGCTTCCCGGGCTATGGGTTCGGCTACCCCGGCAATTTCAAACATAATGAACCCCGGTTTAACCACGGCCACCCAGAATTCGGGGGAACCTTTCCCGGAACCCATCCGAGTTTCTGCCGCCCGTTGGGTCACGGGTTTATCGGGAAAAACGCGAATCCAGATTTTGCCACCCCGACGAATATAACGAGTCATTGCCCGTCTGGCGGCTTCGATTTGACGGGAAGTAATCCAACAGGGTTCGGTGGCTTGCAGGGCGAAATCGCCGAAATTAATCGTATTTCCGCCGGTGGCCAGCCCGCGCATCCGTCCGCGCTGTTGTTTGCGGAATTTTGTTCTTTTGGGACTTAACATGAGCTATTTACCACTGATAAATATTAGGGATCAGCCTTCGCTAGAGCGATCTTCAAACTGTTGACGGCGACGCTGTTGACGGCGCGGTGCTTGAGCGGGAACGGCGGCGGCAATTTCTTCTTGGCCGGGGATAATTTCGCCCTTAAAGATCCAAACTTTCACGCCTAGAATCCCGTAGATGGTGCTGGCGGTTTTATAGGAGTAATCGATATCGGCCCGCAGGGTATGCAGAGGAACTCGTCCTTCCCGCACCCATTCGGTACGAGCGATTTCCGCCCCGTTGAGACGGCCGCTAACTTGAATTTTGATCCCTTTGACTTCGGCCCGTTGCGCCCGTTGGATGGCTTGCCGGACAACACGACGGAAGGAAACCCGTCTTTCTAGTTGTTGGGCGATGTATTCGGCGATCAGGTTGGCATCGGCATCAACGCGAGCCACTTCGATGACGTTAATGCGAATTTGACGCTGGCCACCGAGGGCTTTTTGCAAACCTAGGCGCAGCTGTTCGATTCCCGTGCCACCACGACCGACGACGACCCCGGGGCGAGCGGTGTGGATGGAGATATCTACTTGATCGGCCTTGCGTTCGATGCGAATATCGGCGATACCGGCATTAGAGAGGTTTTTTTCGACGTAATCACGAATACGGCGATCTTCTTGCACTAATTCGGGGTAACGTTTCGCGTCGGCATACCAGCAAGATTTGTGATCTTTGATAACGCCGAGACGAAAACCGAGGGGATGGATTTTTTGTCCCATTGTGGTTTTTTTAGTTAAGGTGATTAGTCTTTGTTGCTAGGAGCGACGGCGACGGTGATATGACAGGTGGGTTTGCGAATTTGGTAGGCGCGGCCTTGGGCCCGGGGTCGAAAACGTTTTAGAGTTGGACCGCCATCGGCAAAGGCTTGGCTAACCACCAAAGTGGCGGGATCGAGTCCTTCGTTATTTTCGGCGTTGGCAACGGCGGAACGCAGGACTTTCAGAATCGGATCACAGGCCCGGTAGGGCATAAATTCGAGAATAATTAGGGCTTCCCGATAGGAGCGACCGCGAATCTGATCGAGTACCCGTCTGACTTTCAGGGGTGACATCCGAATATAGCGGGCGATCGCTTTGACTTCGTTAGAGGTATCGATGGTCATTTCAGTTATCAGTTATCAGTTATCAGTTATCAGTCATCAGTTATCAGTCATCAGCTTTTATTTTTTGAAAATTAGCTAACTTGGTGATTTATGGTCACGACTCTTCGGCCTTGCTCAGAGGCCACTATCTAGCTGACGACTGAGGGAGTAGCGGCTGATTTATTTCCGTCCTGCTTTTTTGTCGCTCTTGGCGTGACCGCGGAAGGTGCGGGTGGGAGCGAATTCACCGAGTTTATGACCGACCATCTGCTCGGAAACATAGACGGGAACGTGCTGTTTGCCGTTGTGAACGGCGATCGTGTGACCGACCATATCGGGAATGATTGTCGAGGCCCGGGACCAAGTTTTAATCACTTGTTTACTGCCCTGTGCGTTGAGTTTTTCGATTTTTTCCATCAGGTGGCCGGCGACAAATGGCCCCTTTTTCAGTGAACGACCCATAATTTTCAGTCAAAAGTAAAGTAATAATTTCTAACCCTGGTTACGACGGCGCACGATCAGATCGCTACTGCGCTTTTTCTTGTTGCGAGTTTTGCGACCGAGGGCGGGTTTACCCCAGGGAGTCATCGGGCCGGAACGTCCGATCGGAGCGCGACCCTCTCCACCTCCGTGCGGGTGATCGACTGGGTTCATGACGCTACCCCGAACATGAGGCCGTTGACCGCGGTGACGGGTACGGCCGGCTTTACCGAGACTGATATTTCTCGCTTCGGCGTTACCGACTTTTCCGATGGTGGCGTAGCATTCACGCCGGATCATGCGTACTTCTTTGGAGGGGAGGCGGATGGTAACGTAATCGCCTTCTTTCGCTACCACTTGGGCGAAACCACCGGCAGCCCGCACCATTTGACCGCCGCGACCGGGGACGAGTTCGATGTTATGAACTTCTGTCCCTAGAGGGATGCGACTTAAAGGGAGGGCATTACCCACCTCGAAGGGAGCGTTTTCTCCGGCGATGACGGTATCACCAACGCCTAAACCGGCGGGGGCGATGATGTAGCGTTTTTCCCCGTCTTTGTAGAAAAGCAGGGCAATGCGGGCGTTACGGTTAGGATCGTACTCGATCGCCGCTACTTTGGCTGGAATATCCCGTTTATCGCGACGAAAATCGATAATCCGGTAGAGGCGTTTATGGCCGCCGCCCCGGTGACGACTGGTAACGACACCGCGATTATTACGCCCCTGTTTACTGTGTTTGTGATGAGTTAGGGACTTTTCTGGTTCGGTTTTGGTGATCTCTTTAAAGTCGGAGATGGCCGCCTGCCTTGTCCCGGGGGTTAAGGGTCTAAAAGAACGAATACCCATAGTTTAGTTTTCCGTTATCGGGTTTCTTGGTTGTTATACGTCGGGATAGAGGGCGATCGAGTCGCCTGCTGCCAGGGTCACGATCGCGCGTTTGTATTGGGGTTTGTAACCGAGGAAACGGCCGACGCGTTTTTTCTGACGAGAGGGGCGGCTGGTGTTCACTTTCGTTACTTTCACGTCAAACAACAGTTCGATCGCCGCTTGAATTTCCGGCTTGGTCGCTTTCAAGGCGACATCGAAGACGTATTTATTTTGTTCTAGGAGCAGGGTGGCTTTCTCGGTCACGATCGGCTTTAGGATCAGATCGGCGAGTTGCCTGGCTTCAGTTTTAAGCACCATAGACCTCCTCAATTTTGGCTAGGGCTGCGGCGGTGGCGATAACTCGATCGGCTAGGATGACATCATAGACGTTGAGACTATCGGCGCGAATAATTTTGAGATTGCAGATATTACGTCCCGATAAATAGACATTTTCGGGAATTTCCGTCAAAATCAGCAGAATTTTTTCCTCTGGACTGGCTCCCCAGCGACTTAAGGCAGCGGTGAGTTCCTTGGTTTTGGGTTGGGAGAATTGTTCGGCGAAGCTTTCAACCACGATAAAGTTATCGGCCTGGCTGATCAAAGCGGTTCTCAGGGCTAATCTTTTCTCTTTGCGATTGACCTTAACCTCAAAATCTCTCGGTTTTGGTCCGAAGATGACACCGCCACCACGCCAGAGGGGAGAACGGATCGAACCGGCCCGGGCGCGACCGGTGCCTTTTTGCCGCCAAGGTTTGCGACCACCGCCGCGCACTTCCGAGCGGGTTTTGCTGGAGGCATTACCTTGGCGGGCCGCCGCTAGATGGCTGACGACGACGCGGTGAATTAGGTGTTTGGCGGTTTCGGGTTTAGCGGTTTTCAGTTCCAGGGTGCCTGTTCCCGCTTCTTCCCCTTGCCAATTTTTGACTGTGTAGTTAACCATGGCTTTAATCTTTCCTTGCCCTATTTACCAAATTTCTTGGCGGGGGTGATGTTTAACAGGGTTCCTGGTTTGCCCGGGACGGCTCCTTTGATCAGGATCAGGTTGCGTTCGCTATCGATTTTGACCACGGACAATTTGCGGATGGTCACTTGGGTTGCTCCGTATTGTCCAGCCATTCTCTTGCCCGGGAAGACGCGACCGGGGGTAGTACCAGCACCGGTGGAACCGGGGAGACGGTGGTTTTTGGAACCGTGGGTCATGTTACCGCGCTTGAAGTTATGGCGTTTTTGATAGCCGGAGAAACCCCGTCCGATGGTGGTTCCAGCCACATCGACCAAATCGCCTTCTTGGAAGATAGCGGCGGTAATTTCTTGGCCTAAAGTGTAAGCGGATGCGTCCTCAAGACGGTATTCGATTAAATGCCGCAGGGGGGAGACACCGGCTTTGGCTAAATGACCGAGTAGCGGTTTGTTGAGGGCTTTTTCTTTGACGGTTTTGTATCCCACTTGGATGGATTCATAACCGTCGGTTTTTTTAGTTTTGACTTGGGTGACGGGACACGGACCGGCTTGAACGACGGTGACGGGAATGGCGACTCCCGTTTTGTTGTCGAAGATTTGGGTCATGCCCAGTTTTGTACCGAGGATACCGATAGACACGGATTGTTCTCTTTATCTTTACTAGACGACAATCAAAAATAACGTGGCCGTGGCTATAGGAGCGAGAAAAATCTTTCCCGCTTTATCAGCCTGCCCAACTTGAATGACTTTTTTCGAGTTATTTAAGCTGGCATCCCGTTAAATTCGTAAGTAGGACTAGACAGGTTTGCTGGTTCTGCCTAGATTGTTGCTGGTCTTTGTTTCTTCAGGACTTAAAGGGTTTATCTTCAGTATCCAGGCGAAGACCGAGCGACCAAGGCGGTTCTGCTCGGCAGTGCCTTCAGCACCACCTAACCCCGATTTTGGCCACAATCAAACATTATATAATATTTGTGACTTTTTAGGCAAGAGGTTTTTTTAGTCACCGAAAATGATCATATCTAGTCTGGTCAAATTATTTATCCCGTTCGGCGGTCTTCAGCAGCGATGGGGGCAGACCGAGCCAATAGATTCAATTATAGTAGTTATCTTAATGTTGAGGTACAAAGTTTCCGTTTTGGGGAATCGGTCGTCGGTGGTCGATACCAAATTAGGTTACACTTCTTGACGGGAAACACTTTCAATGGGGGGGGGGATGACAGCATTGTGCTATCATCCCTTGTCGGGGGGTTAAATCGCTTCGAGATTTTTTTCTCCGGTACGGATGCGGACGATCTGTTCCACGGGGGAGATAAAGATTTTACCGTCTCCGATTTCACCGGTACGCGCCGCAGAAATCAGCTTATCGACGACCATATCGACCTGCTTATCTTCGACGACGATCTCGATCTTGAGTTTTTGGAGAAATTCGACGGTATACTCGGAACCGCGATAACGTTCCGATTGACCTTTCTGACGACCGAAACCTCTAACTTCGGAGACGGTCATGCCGACAATGCCCGCGTTAACTAGGGCGATTTTCACCTCTTCAAGTTTAAAGGGTCGGATAATCGCTTCTACTTTCTTCAAAATATCTATCTCCTCGTTGCGTGACGATACTTTACTTTCTGGGTAAATTACCTGTTAATTCTAAACTCGGAATCCCAAGAATAGTGCTTAAAGTCATAATTTCTTCAATTATTGTCCTTGGCCACAGTCTTCTGCGGTGAAAAACTTCCGGGTGGGAATTGGCCCACCTGAAGCCATGAACCAACTAGAGAGATAATCCTAACTGAAGACCAAAAACACCGTGAACTAGCAGTAAAATCAGGGCAATACTGCCGATATAGGAGTGAATAGTCCGGAAAAGTTCTTTTTTCCCGCCAGCGAAGCCAGTGAGGGACAATAATCCATTGAAAGCTAATAAACCGATCGCGATCGATCCTGTCCAGAAATGGCTGCTTTCGAGGATTGGATGTTTCTGTATAACGAGGGATAAAATACCGCCGGTGTAACCGAGAGCGATAAATAAAAACAGCCAGGGGGCGAGTTTGCGGTGATCAGCCCGATTTTTGGCCACTACTTCCCCATCTTTGCTTAAACGGCTTTGCCAACCGGCATAGGCAGTATAACTACCCATAACTAAAACCACGATCCCCATCATGACTGGATGTCCCCAATGAACGATCGGTTCGGGAGTTCCGAGACCGCGAAAGGCAGCGGCGATCGGATCTAGCGCATCACTTAAACTTTGATTCATGTTTGTTACCTAACTTTACAAAACCCTCTGGTCTAAGATTTTAGCCGATCTCTGGCCTAGAAAAACTTCGGTTAGCCGAAAAAATGTCAAGCCTTCGCTAAATTTCTTAACATTTCAGCTAGAGATTAGCGGAGAAATATAGAATAAAGTCAGGGGAGACTAGGGAGCCCCACGGGGATTAGCCCCTAGGAGGGAGTTATGACTTATCTGCTCAAAGATCGGCGATCAGCAGGGAGACTATTAGCTAGTTACTTGACAGAATATACCAATAGTGCTAGGGCGCTAGTGTTGGCTTTGCCCCGGGGTGGGGTTCCGATCGCCTTTGAAATTGCCCAAAGGTTACATTTACCGCTAGATCTGTGTTTAGTGCGAAAATTAGGTGTACCAGAGCGAAAAGAGTTAGCTTTTGGGGCAATCGGTCAAAATGGTGTGCGGGTAATCAATGAAAGTATCGTTGACGACTTGCACCTATCGGAGGCGATGATGGAACGGGTAGCAAAGGAAGAAATGATCGAATTAGAGCGACGCAATCGCTTGTATCGAGGTGAGCGACCCTTTCCGGACCTGACGGGAAAAACGATTATTCTAGTAGATGATGGTATCGCTACGGGAGCAACGATTAAAGCGGCGATTCTGGCCCTTAAGGCTGGAGAGCCCGCTGCTATTATTATTGCTGTTCCTATTGCCCCACCGGAAGTCTGTGATCAATTAGAAAAATTAGTCGATCAAGTAATTTGCCTACATAAACCCTACGAATTGAGATCGATTTCTCTTTGGTACGAAGATTTTTCCCAAACCAGCGATGAGGAAGTGCAAACACTTTTGTCTAGCGTCGATAGTTCTTTGATTCAAGTTTAGGGAATTATGAATTATGAATTATGAATTGGGGAGTGGGGAAGTGGGGGAGTGGGGAGACCACTTCGTGCGCGTTGCGGGGGGAGATGGGGAGAATAAATAACAGCAACCTCCTGAAGTCAGAAGTCAGAATTGAGACTTCCGAATTCTAACTTCTGACTTCTACAGCATCGGTATCAACGGCATTGGTTGGGGAAGAAACTTCGGTTTGATTCTTAACTCCTCCCGGACGGCGGTTGCGATAATCAAGAACTAATCGCGATAATTCCGTAGTTAAAAGGGTGAGGACAATACTATCATCGATCCAACCAATAATCGGGAAAATGTCAGGAGAAATATCGAGGGGGCTAAAAAGATAAACCATAGTTCCCAGAATGATAATCCAACGATATTTAGGGTGAGTGATTTTGCTGCTGTACCAGTTGTAAAAAGATTCAACAATCGGTTTCATTAATTTGTCCTCGTTGACTGGGATAATTTAATTTTGTCAGGTTGTCCCTGGGGCTGATAGTGAGGTTTTACCCCCATTATCTAGGGTGATATCCGCTCATTATCCACTAAAAAAGCCCAGAAGAAAATTCACCTTTAGGGATGAGCCTGAAGTATTATTACTGGATGCTTAAGAGGGGAGATAGTGGCATCTTTATCCCCTATAATAGGCGATAACAAACTAATCAATTATCTGCCAGTTTAAGGATGGAAACCCTCTTTCATCTAGTTACTTTTGCCTTTGTCTTCGCTTTTGGTGCCTCGGTGGGCAGTTTTTTAAACGTGGTCATCTATAGATTACCTCAGGGGATATCTCTAGTTTATCCCCCTTCCCACTGTCCGAAATGTCACCACAGGTTGGGTAAAAGCGAGAATATACCTGTTTTCGGCTGGTTATGGCTAGGGGGTCGCTGTCGCTGGTGTAGAACCCCGATTTCTGTCCGTTATCCAGCGATCGAAACTTTTACCGGTTTATTATTTTGTCTGGTTTTAGGAGATTTTAGCTTTTCTTGGCAGACCCTCGGCTATTGGATTCTCCTAAGTTGGTTATTAGCTTTAGCTTTGATCGATTTTGACACGATGACGCTTCCTAACTCCCTCACCCAATCGGGATTAGTTTTAGGGATAGTTTTCCAAATTCTTTTAGGTTGGCAAAATAATCAAAGTGTTATCTATCTCTTTTCAGCGATCGCTAGTGCGGTTTTAGGAGTCTGGTTATTTGATCTGATCCGGTGGGGGGGAAGTTTTGCCCTCAGACAGCAGGCCATGGGGGAAGGAGATGCCAAATTAGCGGCCATGATCGGTGCTTGGTTAGGATGGCAAGCATTATTAGTCACCGCTTTTCTGGCCTGCGCTATCGGGGCAGCGATCGGTATGACGGGCATTTTTCTGGGTAAAATGGCCAAAAGACAAGCTATACCCTTCGGCCCACTTCTTGCCCTCGGCGCTCTGATGAGTGTCTTTTGGAGTGATAAGATCATCTCAGCCTATCAAACCATTTTTTTCCCTTTGTTTTGACATACCCCACGCCGTAAACGGACGTGGATTCTTCTAGCATCACTGCTGAGAATTTCTGGCTCAACGAGTCCACTTGAATTAGATTCCTGGCGAAATCCCACCCAGAGGTGATTCTCTCCTCAGACTTTCGCGACCTTACAGAAGCCTGTTTTCGGGGGACCCGACGATACAGTTCAAAACCTCTAAAATCATTGGTTTCTCTGGTACTTGACGCTTAGAGCTTTTACCTATGGGAGCATTCCCCTAGAGAACCCCATAACTCTAGTTTTCAAGGCTTCGGCCGTGAGCTCAGCCGAACGGTGCGTTCATCGGTTGATGACTGGGTTTTTTAAGCGGTTGCTTACCCGGCCCCCTATTCTTAATATCATACATCAGATCAAGTCGCCCTCAAAGGGCGAGGCTTTCAACCCAATTTTTCGGTAAAAAAGCTATCTTGTAATTAAATCTTGATACAATAGTTTTCTGTGTCTTGGATCACCATTAGAACAACCCCCAGTCTAGGGTAAGCCGATTGGCTACAGGAAATGCTCAAAGCTCACGACATCCCCAGTCGCGTTATCGCTATTGGCCTTGATATTTATTGCGGCCAGGGGCATCAGGCCGCCCTACAAGTGCGTCCCCAAGATCGCTGGACAGCACTTTTGTTATTAAGTCCTCTAGAGGAAAGTCGATAAATTGTCTTTATTTTAAACTATGTCTCTATTTGATTGGTTTGCAAATCGCCAAAAAACAGAACCCAAGGTTCAACAACAACAGGAACGAGAAATAGCCGATGGTCTATGGACAAAATGCCCAAATTGCGGCGTTTTGGCCTATACGAAGGATTTATTAGCTAATCAACTGGTTTGTCTCGATTGCGGTCATCATAATCGGGTGGAAAGTGAAGAAAGAATTCGCCAGTTAGTGGATGCTAATACTTGGAATTGCCTCGATGAACAGATTCGACCGACGGATCCGCTCAAATTTCGCGATCGGAAAAGTTATAGCGATCGCCTGCGGGAAACCCAAGAAAAAACCGGACTGACGGATGCTGTCCACACGGGAACGGGGACGCTCGATGGTTTACCCTTAGCTTTAGGGGTGATGGACTTCCGTTTTATGGGGGGTAGTATGGGATCGGTGGTGGGAGAAAAACTCTGTCGTTTGACGGAACGAGCCACCGATGAACGTTTACCCCTGGTGATTATCTGCGCTTCCGGTGGGGCGAGAATGCAGGAAGGAATGTTAAGTTTAATGCAGATGGCCAAGATTTCTGGCGCCCTTAACCGGCATCGGGAGGCAAAGTTACTCTATATTCCCGTCTTGACTAATCCCACCACGGGAGGAGTCACGGCCAGTTTTGCCATGTTGGGAGATATTATTATCGCCGAACCAAAGGCTACTATCGGTTTTGCCGGTAAACGGGTAATTGAACAGACTTTGCGCGAGAAATTACCGGAAGGTTTCCAAACATCGGAATACCTATTAAAACACGGGTTTGTCGATGCGATCGTTTCCCGTACCCATCTCAAAAAAACCCTGGCCCAATTAATTAGTTTACATCAGCCCTTTTTCCCCTTGTTATCCCCCCTGAACAGCCATCATCACTACAGTCAGCCAGAGTTAATCCCTGTGAAAACAGCCCAAGGTCAAACAACAGTTTAATCTCTGTAAGACGGCACTGGAGTTGAAAGTCTGAGCGTTTGTACTAAAATTTCCCGATCGGCAGTTTAAATGTAGTACAGCTTACTTAACTGGGTTGACAGTGATCACAAAGTCCAAAAAATTCGAGAGTATGGTAATAAACCTTGAATTGGTGTGATTTTTCGAGTTTTTCTTCCAATTCGTGAACGGGACACTCATTAAAGACGATAGACCGACCGCAATGAATACAGGTAAGATGGTGTTGATCCTGCTGAAGGGAACTGTAGAGGGATTCTCCTGTGGCTAGGGTTCTCACCTGCACTGCTCCCTGTAGTTTTAGGGATTCTAGGGCGCGATAAACAGTGGCTAACCCCATATTTTGGTCACGCTGACGGAGTTCCACAAACAATTCTTGAGCGGATACTGCCCGATTTAAGGTTTTGAGTAAGTGGATAATGCGCTCTTGCGATCGGGTGCGTTGGGATTTCATATCAAAAAGGTCAGCGATCAAAGTTAATTCTATGCCAAAAAATTATCAGTGCTGTATTTATGTTACTCTGCGTCCCTCGGTTCTCGATCCGGCGGGTACGGCGGTAGAGTCGGGATTAAAGCAATTAGGTTATGACACTGTAGCTGGGGTGCGAATTGGTAAGTATATTGAGCTTACCTTGACAGCAGCGGACGAAACCAGCGCTCGCGCGCAATTGGCTCAAATGTGCGATCAACTATTGGCTAATCCTGTAATTGAAAATTATCGCTTTGATTTGCATTGTCAGGAGATAGGAGATAAGGGATAGGGATTAGGGGATAGGGAAATGGGGAAATGGGGGATTAGGGAAATGGGAGAATGGGGAAATTCAACTAATACCCTAACACCCTAACACCCATCTGATGAGAGCTTTTTGCAAAATGAATTAACCAAGTTAAAAATTATGAAGTTTGGGATTATTGTTTTCCCTGGATCGAATTGCGATCGAGATGTGGCAACGGTGACGGAGGGGATTTTTCGGCAACCTACCCGCTATGTTTGGCATCAAGAGACGGATCTAGCGGATTTGGATGTGATCGTGGTGCCGGGGGGATTTAGTTACGGCGATTATTTGCGCTGTGGTGCGATCGCTCGGTTTTCGCCAGCGATGAAAACTGTCCGAGAAGAAGCCGAAAAAGGTAAATTAGTTTTAGGCATCTGTAACGGTTTTCAGGTATTAACGGAAATTGGACTGCTACCCGGTGCGTTAATTCGCAATCGGGATTTACATTTTATCTGCGATCGAGTGCCGGTAAAAGTGGAAAACAATCAATCTGTCTGGACGCGAGGTTATCAACCGCAACAGGTGCTTAATTTGCCGATTGCCCACGGGGAAGGGCGTTATTATGCCGCAGAAGATACGTTAAAATCTCTGGAGGATAACGGACAAATTCTCTTGCGTTACTGTACTCCCACAGGAGAGGTAGATGAGTCGGGAAATCCTAACGGTTCGTTAAATAATATTGCAGGAATTACCAATAAAGCAGGAAATGTGCTAGGAATGATGCCTCATCCCGAACGCGCCGCCGATCCGCTGCTCAATTTGACCGATGGGAGTCTGTTATTTCAGGAGTTGATCAATTGTTGTTGACTAGACCTCTTGTAAAAATCAAAAATTGTTGTTAGGGTCAGGAGTCAGTCGTCAGTAGTCAGGAGAATTAAAAATGAATAATAATCAATTAAATGGTCTATTTACCGACTTTAGGCAATTTAATCCTTATTTTTGCCGTTTTTAAACCCTCAAATAGTTGGGGTTTTTGGGGTTTTGGGGTTTTAGTTAAAATTTCCCTGATAACTGATAACTGATAACTGATGACTGATGACTGATAACTGATAACTGATAATCCTGTGGCTGTTTTAAAAGATAATCGGGCTACCGTCCAAAAAGTTCTCTGGATCACCCTGCTGCTGAACATTTTGGTTATGGCGATCAAAGCGGGGGTGGGTTTGAGGATTGGTTCTTTAAGTCTGCAAGCGGATGCTCTCCATAGTGTCACCGATAGTGCGAATAATGTCTTGGGATTAGTAGCGATGCGGTTTTCTTCTCCCTATCCAGATCGAGATCATCCCTACGGACATCTGAAATACGAAGCGATCGGAGCTTTAGCGATCGCCGCCTTTTTGGGGATTGCCTGTTTTGAAATCTTGCAAGGGGCGGTCATGCGTATTATCAAAGGAGGAAAACCCGTCGAGATTGCAGGTCCTGAATTATGGCTATTAATTATCGTTTTAGGGGTGAATATTTTTGTCACCTATTATGAAAGATCCGTGGGGCAGCGTGTCGGTAGTGCGATTTTGATTGCCGATGCTCGTCATACCATGAGTGATGTCTGGGTGACAATTACGGTTTTATTGGGTTTAGTCGGGGTTTGGGTGGGCAATACGGCCAATATTCCCCAATTACAATGGTTAGATGTGATTTTGTCCTTTCCCGTCGCTTTTTTGGTGTTTAGCAGTGGTTGGAAAGTCCTGATGGAGAATTTACCTTTGTTAGTGGATGAAATGGCGATCGCTCCTGAAGTGATTCATCAAATTGTGATGGAGGTGCCGGGGGTGCTTAATTGTCATGCGATCGCGTCTCGGGGAGTGGTGGGAAGACAGGTATTTATAGAAATGCACCTAGTTGTCTCCGCTCAAGATGTGGAAACTGCTCACGCAATCACGGAAGCGGTGGAAGCAAGATTAACCCAACAATTTAGCCCTGTGAGAATTTTAATTCACGTTGAACCGCCGGATTATCACTCCGATCAGATCACTTTTGATGAAGAAGTGTGAAGCAAAAAAGCCTAAAATAAGTAGCGAACTTTTGCTAGAGGTGGCCATGGCGACAGAAAATCAAGCTAGAAGCATAGTAATTACTGGTGGAGCAGGATTTATCGGCTCGAATTTTGTTCATCATTGGTGCGAGAATTATCCTGAGGATCGTGTCATTGTTCTTGATGCTCTTACCTATGCGGGCAATTTGAATAATTTAGCGACACTGAAAGATAGAAAGAATTTTCGTTTTCTGCAAGGGGATATCTGTGATCGAGCTTTAGTTGATCAATTATTTGCTGGTGAAAATATCGATACAGTTGCCCATTTTGCCGCCGAATCCCATGTGGATCGCTCGATTCTTGGACCTGGGGCTTTTGTGCAGACTAATGTGGTGGGAACTTTTACTCTATTAGAAAGTTTTCGGCAACATTGGTTAAGTAATCATCAACCGGATAACTATCGTTTTCTGCACGTTTCCACCGATGAGGTTTATGGCAGTTTAGGAGTAGATGATCCGGCTTTTACCGAAACTACTCCCTATGCTCCTAATAGTCCCTATTCTGCCTCAAAAGCGGGGAGTGATCATCTAGCGAGAGCTTATTTTCACACCTACGGAATGCCGACAATTATTACTAATTGCTCTAATAATTATGGTTCCTATCATTTTCCCGAAAAGTTAATTCCTTTGATGTGTATTAATATTCTTTTGGGGAAACCTTTACCCGTTTATGGTGATGGTCAAAATGTTCGAGATTGGTTATATGTGCGGGATCATTGTCAAGCTTTAGATACAGTTATTCACAAGGGAAAAGTGGGAGAAACCTATAATATTGGCGGAAATAATGAGGTAAAAAATATCGATTTAGTCAGGATGTTATGTGAGTTAATGGATGAATTGGCCACCGATTTACCCGTGCAACCTGCTCAGAATTTAATTACTTTTGTCAAGGATCGCCCTGGACACGATCGCCGGTATGCTATTGATGCCAGTAAAATTCGCACCGAATTAGGTTGGCAACCTCAAGAAACCGTAGAGGGGGGATTAAGAAAAACCATTCAATGGTATCTCGATCATCGGGATTGGTGGCAACCCTTGTTATCCAAAGAATATCAAGAGTATTATGGGAAAGTTTACGGTTAGAGAAGGGTAAAAACTTTAATCTTAATTTTGGGTGTGTTAGCGAAAACTAACACCCTCAAACCTTGTACCTCACCATTAAGATATTGGCGTTATTTTCAATAATATCCAATGGCTGCCGACCGTTCCCTCGATCGCCACTTGTGGAAATACCGCCTGGATGAGTTAGAATCGGAAAGGAGAATTTTTGAGTAACCATGATCAAATTACGTCTAAAACGCTTTGGTAAAAAACGCGAAGCCAGTTATCGTATCGTTGCGGCCGTTAGCACCAGTCGTCGCGATGGTCGTCCCCTAGAGGAGTTAGGATTCTACAATCCCCGCACCGATGAAGTGCGTCTGGATGAAGAAGGGATTATCCGACGCTTACAACAAGGAGCGCAACCAACGGACACCGTACGCAGCATTCTCACCAAACAGAAAATTTTCGAGAAAATCAATGCCTAGTACCCCCAACTATCTCGAACTGGTGAAATTTATGATCGAGCCGTTTTTGGAAGATCCAGCCAGTCTGAGATTGGATATCGAGCGCTGTAAGGAAAATGAACGTCTTTGGCTGCGTGTAGCCTTCGATGATGCCGATAAAGGCAAAGTTTACGGCCGGGGAGGACGCAATTTACAGGCGATTAGAACTACCCTAGAAATGGCGGCCGCGAGTGCGGGTCGCTCTGTTTATCTAGAAGTCTATGCGGCCGAAAATGAAGGCGAACAGCGCCGCACCCGTCGTTCTAATGGTAACTTTGAAGGTACGGAAAGAAGACCGAGCAATCGCCGACCACCCGCACCCCGGCAACCCAACAACTAACGAGCGATTTTAGGAAAACAGGGAAGGGGTTTCAACCTCGACCCTCTCCAGTTGCTCTAATTGCTGCCAAACTTTGGCGAGTAAAGTGGTTAATCCGGCTCCCGTAACGGCGGAAATAGTCAAAATCTCGGCATTGGTTATTTTAGCAAACTGCTTTTGGTAGTTATCTATCGTTTCCTCGTCCACAGCATCAATTTTGTTGAAAACCAGTATTTGCGATCGCTTTTCCAATTCCCGACCATAGGCGGCTAATTCCCCTTGAATAATTTGATAATCGGCGATCGGGTCTTCTGATGTCAAGGAGACAAGATGAATTAACAGGCGTGTGCGTTCGATATGGCGTAAAAATTCGTGTCCTAAGCCGATTCCTAGGTGCGCTCCCTCGATTAATCCAGGAATATCGGCGAATACCGTCCCATCTCCCGTGGGTTTGCGTACCACTCCCAAGTTAGGAATAAGAGTCGTAAAGGGATAATCGGCGATTTTGGGACGAGCAGAGGAAACGGCCGAGATTAGGGTAGATTTTCCCGCATTGGGCAGCCCAATAATGCCCACTTCCGCTAATAACTTCAATTCTAGGCGTAAATGGCGTTTTTCTCCGTCTAAACCGGGTAAAGCGTATTCGGGTGCGCGGTTATTATTGCTTAAAAAGTGGCGGTTGCCTAATCCCCCTTTTCCCCCGGCAGCCACGATTAAAGTCTGTTCGGGAGTGACCAAATCGCCGATAATTTCCTCGCTATCGAGATCGTAAACCACTGTACCACAGGGAACTTTAATAATGCGGTCGCTACCGTTGGCCCCGGTGCAGTTGTTTGGTCCGCCCCGTTTGCCGTCATCGGCCTTAAAATAGCGACTATACTGGAAATCTAGCAGGGTTTGCAGGTTCTGAGTCGCCACGAAAATCACCGAACCACCTTTTCCCCCATTACCTCCGGCCGGACCGCCGGCGGGGACGTATTTTTCCCGACGGAAAGCGACAATTCCATCACCTCCCTTACCCCCTTCCACTTCTATTTCGGCGCGATCAATAAACTGCATAAGATTAAATAATTAAAGTGAAAAGTCAAAACCAAAAAACCAATTAGCTGTTAGTGTGCCGCGACCGGTTAATCATACTCCTTAAAATAGAGCGAGAGTCAGTCTTTAGTACATTCGTTCGGAAATAAAAAACTTGTTTCTGGGCGGGGAATCCCTACAATAGGAAACAGGATAATTAGTAGCAGATGAAAACCGATGGGGCAGTTTTTTAAACAAACTTTCGCTAGTTGCTTGGGGACTTTATTGGGATTATTGGCATTTTCGACCCTAGGTGTGGGAGGGTTAGCATTTTTACTGCTTTCCTTGCTTAATTCTAGCGATAGCTCCTCAGTTAAGGAAAAATCAGTCTTAGTTTTTAACTTAGCCACCAATATCAGCGATGCTCCCCCTAGTTCCAGTTTAGCCGATAGTTTGACCGGTGAGAGTAGGACCACTTTAAATTTGCGACAGGTGATAGCGGCGATCGAAAAGGCCACCCTTGATGATAATATTGTCGGTCTCTTGCTCTACGGTCGCGGCACTGTCGGTGAATACGGCTATGCTACCCTGACGGAAGTGCGGCAAGCTTTGGCAAAATTTCGCCAATCGGGTAAAAAAATTATCGCCTACGATATGGAATGGACGGAAAAGGAATATTATCTCGCTTCCGTTGCTGAAAAGGTGATTATTAACCCCGTGGGGAGAATGGAAATTAATGGTTTAAGTAGCCAACAAACCTTTTTTGCCGATGCACTAGAAAAATATGGTGTGGGGGTACAAGTGGTAAAAGTGGGTTCTTTTAAAGGTGCGGTGGAACCCTATACTCGTCAGGATTTAAGTGTCCAGAATCGTCAGCAGCTGCAAACTTTACTCGATACAATTTGGTCTAATTATAGTTCCACAGTAGCAAAAAGTCGCAATTTAACCCCTCAACAGGTGCAAACTATTTCTGATACTCAAGGTATTCTGGAAGCAACCACGGCGAAAAAGGCGGGTTTTGTTGATGAAGTGGCCTATTTAGATCGAGTAATTGTTTTAGCTAAAGAGTTGACGGGAGAAGCAAAAAATAAAACTAATGAGGAGGAAAATTCTGGCTCCTTTTCGCAAATTTCTTTAGCTAATTATGCTAGTTCTCTCGATGATGAGGGGGGAGATAGTAGCCATCAAATAGCGATAGTTTATGCAGAAGGGACAATCGTAGAAGGTCAGGGAGATAGAGGGGAAATCGGTGGGGATAAATTGGCGAAGGAACTGCGAAAATTACAAGGGAAGGAGGAGGTAAAAGCGGTAGTTTTGAGAATTAATAGTCCGGGGGGAAGTGCCACTGCTTCTGAGGTGATTCTGCGAGAAACTAAGCGTTTAGATGCGAAAAAACCGGTAATTATTTCTATGGGTGATGTGGCAGCTTCTGGGGGTTATTGGATTGCGATGGGTGGTCAAAGAATTTTTGCCGATAATGATACAATTACTGGTTCGATCGGTGTGTTTGGATTATTGTTAAATATCCAGAAGATTGCTAATAATAATGGCATCGATTGGGACACGGTGAAAACTGGACAATTAGCCGATCTATCTACTATTACCAGACCGAAAAATCCCCAAGAATTAGAAATTTATCAAGCGGCAGTTAATCGGTTCTATGATTTATTTATCGAGACGGTGGCCAAGGGGCGAAAATTATCCCCAGATAAGGTAAGAACTGTAGCCCAAGGTCGCGTCTGGACGGGAAAAGATGCGGTTAAAATTGGTTTAGTTGATCAAATAGGTGGCCTAGAAGCGGCAGTACAATACGCGGCCAAAACAGCTAAATTAGGGGATGATTGGAGTCTTCAAGAATATCCTCGCTCACAAAGTTGGCAAGAAGAACTTTTTTCTAATTTCTTGCAAACCTATCTTCCTCCTCTCACTAAAAATAATCACCCTTTGACGCAGGAATGGCAAAATTTTCAGCAGGAATTATTGAAGTTACCTACATTTAATGATCCCCATAGTGTTTATGCTAAGTTACTTTTTAATCTCGATTTTCGCTGATATTAGGTAAAAATAATGCTCCCTAATTCTGAAATTCTTTGACAAAAATTTCTATGAATCGCCCTAATAGCGTTATTCTTGGTTTAGCCTATATTTTGGGATTATTATCTACAGGTCTGCTAGATTTTAGTCCGCAGTTAAACCGATGGCAAGAAGTGGTAATTAGGATTGTTATTATCAGTCTAATTACCCTGTTAACCACAATTTTTATCCGTCGTTTTTGGTGGCAAAGTCCCCCGAAAAAAATTTGGCTGATAGCGGGATTAATAGCTATATTTGCCGTTGTTTATCTGGAAATTCGCACTCCTTACCCCACCGCAAACGATATCAGTCATCTTTTAAAAAATAATGTAGTTAACTCTATTAAAATCACGGGGAGTATTAGCTCAGAAGTTCGTCTCAATCGCCGAGAGAATTTACAATTTTGGTTAGAAGTAAAGGAATTTAGCCTTAGGAATTTACCCACAGAAAAATCCGAAGGTAAACTCTACGTTACTCTCCCAAATCTAGCAGAAAATCAGGTTTATTCCGGACAAGAAATAACAGTTAAAGGATTACTTTATCGTCCCCGTCGTGCCAATAATCCCAATGCTTTTGACTTTGCTAATTATCTAGCGCATCGGGGTGCTTTTGCTGGTTTAAAAGGGGAAATAATTATCGACAAAAAGTCACCAAATTGGGGAGTTTGGCAGATTCGTCAGCGCATTGTTGAGGCACAAATTCAAGGACTAGGCCAAGAAAAAGGAACTTTATTAAGTTCGATTACCCTCGGACGACAAGCGGTTAATTTGCCAGCAAAAATCACTGATTTATTTATTAAAACTGGATTAGCTCACATTTTAGCAGCTTCTGGCTTTCATGTGGCTATTTTGTTGGGATTTGTTTTAACTATTACTCGCAATTTATCCCCCAAACAACAGTTTATTATTGCCCTTACTGTCTTAATAATTTACGGCACTTTAACCGGGTTACAACCTTCAGTCCTGCGAGCGATTTTGATGGGAATTGGGGCATTAATCGGTCTGCTTTATAATCGACAAGTTAATAGTTTAGGATCACTTTTACTAGCGGCTACAATTCTATTATTATGGCAACCTCTCTGGATTTGGGATTTAGGATTTCAGTTAAGTTTTTTAGCGACTTTGGGATTAATTATTACTGTTCCTTTACTGAAAAATAAAATTGACTATTTCCCTAATTTAATCGCTGAACCTATAGCTATTAGTCTGGCTGCTACTCTCTGGACTATGCCTTTATTAATGTTTACGTTTAACTCGATCGCTCTTTATAATATCCCCATTAATATTATCACAACTCCCCTAGTTACCCTAATTAGTTTAGGAGGAGTTTTTACTGCCTTTTTAGGCTTAATTTATCCCCCTTTGGGCAGTATCAGTGCTAGTATTCTCTATTACCCTCTAGAGTTATTACTGCAAATTACCACCTTTTTTAGTCTGCTTCCTTTTAGTACCTACTCCACAGGTAAATTATCTTTAGGAGTGATGTTAATTATTTATATTTGCCTTACCTTAATCTGCTTTAATATCTGGTTTCGTCAACGGTGGCATTTAATCGGTTTATTTATCCTCACTTTAATTTTAATACCGATTATTTATCAGCATTTAACTTTAACTCAGGTGACAGTTTTAGCCACCAAATCGCAACCGGTAATCATTATTCAAAATCGAGGAAATACTCTCTTAATTAATGGGGAGGAACCCGCAACAGCACGTTATACAGTTTTGCCCTTTTTGCGACAGGAGGGAATTAATCAAATACAAAGAGCAATAACCGTCAATAATTCGGCGCAATTCTCAACTATCAGTCAGAGCATACCGATCAAAAAAACTATTAATTTATCCCAGTTAGAAAAATTTAATCTCGGCGAAATTACCGGACAATTGCTCGAGAAAAATTTATTTAAATTTCAGGTAAAAAATCAATCTTGGCTATGGATTGTCAACCCGAAAATTCCCGTTAATTTATCCCAAGAATTCAGCCCCCTAGTGTTATTATGGCAGGGAAGCAATCTAGATAAACAATGGTTAGAGTCAATTCGACCACAAACAGCAATCGCTGTCACTAATAATCTCTCCCGTAATGTCAGAAATCAACTGAGAAAGGCCGGTATTAAGACTTACTGGACTGGGAGAGATGGGGCAATTCAATGGACGGCAAAAAATGGATTTCAACCCTTTCTAATTAATGAGTGATATGTACTACCAAAACTGAACAGGGAGCATGATGTACCACATAATTACTGACACTACCCAAGATTAACTCAGATAAACCCGAGCGACCGTGACGACCAACAATAATTAAATCCATCCCCTCTTGCTGGGCAACTTGACAAATTTTCTGCCCCGGATCACCGATATAATAATCAGCCTGGGCTGTGATATTATCTTCCTTAGCTTGATCGACTAAACCGTTTAACCAGGCTTGTAATTCCGCCTGCATTTCTTCGGTGATTTGTTGTTCTAAGGCGATCATATCGGGAGGATAACCACCACCATAACCGATCAGATTACCATAAATAAAAGTTTCCGTGTAGGGAATCAAAGGTTTAGATAGACTATAAATAATCCGCAACTGACTAGCGTAGGTTTTCGCTAAGAGGATAGCCGCATCCAACACCTCTGGAGTGACATCTTGATAATCCACAGCCACGAGAATTTTATTATAGAGTTTGTTGGTATCCCGATCGACTGAGAGTGTTTCCGTATTATTCATAGAATTAGCCTCCTCGATAGCAGACAACTTCAGGGTTGAAGTTAATCTTTTTTCCCATCGGCTGCCAGCAATACCCCGGGGAAATAGTCAAAAATTGCTGAAAGCTGATGATTGATCGCTGACGATCCCCTACCTCTAGTGTGACATTTTTCGGATAATGTAGCTAAATCCCCAAAAAAATTAACAATTTACCCTACTGTCACCTCCCTGTTCTGTCCTAACCCGTCACTATTTGTTGATACATATCATAGTCAGAATAGGATCAAGATTACATCTATATTGGTGCTAATGGGGGATGATAGATTGAAAGCGGATGTTTAAAGCTGTCCGGGCGTGTAAACCTCTTACAAATACACTGTATTTATAAATGTCAGTCCTTTTACACGCCTTTTTTCCCTTTTTAACCGCAAATCCGTTTTTAAGCAGAAGTTATTCAAAGAGGGCGAAGGCAATTCGCCTCTACAATAAATAATATTATTGCGCCAATGGTAGGGGCGCACTGCGTGCGCCCAAAATGTCATCTAGATATTTCGACCAAATTGAGATGCAGCCTTTGCCAAGGGCAGCTGCAGTATATAATCCAATTAGAGCGAGTTCTAAACCAACAGCTATGATTAGTCGCTACATTGTCGCATGGCTCCCGATGGTCTTAATAGGAATTAGTAACGGTATCCTCCGAGAAACCACCTACGGAAAATATCTCGATGAACTACGCGCTCATCAAATTTCTACCCTGACAGGAATCCTCTTTTTTAGTCTTTATATTGGCACTCTTGTTTATTTTTGGAGTCTAGAATCGTCTGGTCAAGCAATTACTATCGGTTTAATTTGGTTAGTATTAACAGTGGGTTTTGAGTTTCTATTTGGCCATTTTATCGCTGGTCACTCTTGGTCAAGATTAGGTCAAGATTATAATCTTTTAGCGGGACGAGTTTGGATTTTTGTTCTCTTGGTCATTACTTTTGCTCCCTTACTATTTTATCAACTTTTTTCTTAATTATGAAAGCTATTATCATTAATCGCTATGGCGATAGTAATGTTCTCCAATACACCGAAATAGAAAAGCCAATTCCCCAAGAAAAAGAAGTCTTAATTAAGATTATGGCAGCGGGAATTAATCCGATTGATTGGAAGATTCGTCGGGGAATGCTCAAAATAGCCACAGGTAATAAATTTCCCCTGCAATTAGGTTTTGATTATGGGGGAATTATCGTTGAAAAAGGTAGTCAGGTGGAACAATTTCAGATCGGAGATGAGGTTTTTGGTTTTGTCAATCAATTACCCGGTAGAACCTATGCTGAATATGCAATTATTCCCGCTTCCCTATTAGTTAAAAAACCGCATAATCAGAGTTTTATTGAAGCTGCCGCCACTCCTTTAGCCGCTTCTACCGCTTTGCAAGTCTTGCGCGATTTTGGCGGTATTCAAGCAGGAAATCGGATTTTAGTTAATGGTGCATCGGGAGGAGTGGGTAGCTTTGCCGTGCAGATAGGAAAAATTTTCTCCGCACAAGTAGATGGAGTTTGTAGTAGTAAAAATATCGATTATGTCACCTCTT
Organism: Microcystis sp. M061S2; assembly: GCF_020245605.1. Classification (NCBI taxonomy): domain Bacteria; kingdom Bacillati; phylum Cyanobacteriota; class Cyanophyceae; order Chroococcales; family Microcystaceae; genus Microcystis; species Microcystis sp. M061S2. The sequence continues at coordinate 32,415 of NZ_JADBUP010000009.1, forward strand.
TAGGAGCCGATAAAGTTATCGATTATACCCAAGAAGATTGGAGAAAAACTGAGCAGAAATATGATATAATCTTCGATGCTGTGGCTAAGTCTTCTTTTTGGCACTGTCGTCAGCTTTTAAAACCCCAAGGCACCTATATAACCACCCTACCAAATCCAGGAATTATCCTCCTAAATTATCTCGGTGCTTGGTTGCCACAAAAAGGGAAAGTGATATTTTTTGCTCAAGCACAAGCGTCCGACTGGCAATTTCTCAAAGAAGCGATCGAATCGGGAAAATTAACTGTTAGAATCGATCGCACCTATACTTTTTCCCAGGTGGCAGCAGCTCATAATTATAGTGAATCGGAAAGAGTGCGCGGAAAAATAGTCTTGATACCGGATGAAGGATAAATAGTTAGGGGTTTTCCTGATTTTTGGGGGAACGAGTAAATAGTTTTAAGTAAGTAGAAACAGAGAATTCTTTAATTGGAAAGGTGATAAAAGTCAAGGGATTAATAGTAATAATAATATTGCGGCTATCCCTCTGTACCGCCTTGATAATCTGTTTAGCCACCCAATCGGCGGACATAATACCCACAGGATTTAAATTACTCTTAAAAGGGCCAAGAATTAGCTTTCTCACCACACAGGGGGCATCTAAACGACGCAGGGTAATCATATCACCGATCGCCCGTTTACTGAGTTCGTAGAGGGGGCTAAAGGCAGGATTAACCTCCGCTTCCGAGGTATTCACCCAGACTTCCTTGCGGGCAATTTGCTCGTTAGTGCGGACAGTTTTGAAGAATAATTCCATTAAACGCCAGACGGAAAAAGTATTCACTTCGTAGGCTAATTCGATCGCTTCTGGGGTTCTTTGGCCGTGGACATTAACGCCATGATTTAAAATCAGTATATCTACAGACTTAAATAGGTCCTCAAGTTGCGTTTCTTCACCGATTTGCCATTTTACGGTTTTTACAGGGACTGATTCGCCGTTAATTTCAATAGCGATCGCATTCTCCCCGGAAGTGAGCGCGATCACCTTGGCTCCCTTCAGTTGTAGGTACTTTAACAGCGATCGCCCTAAGGTTCCATTCGCTCCGGTAATGGCGATCGTTTTGCCTTTGAGAGAAAGTGCCGTCCCCATCAATTTATCCATAAAGGTGAAAGTTCCACAATAATAAGCCTTTTGGTTATCAAAATGGTGTCGCCAGTGGTAGGTACGATTAACGCGCCATTGAGCGGGGAAACTCTCAAATTGCCCCGGACGATGGGTTAAATCGGTTAATTCCTCCAGATTGGCGATACCTAAACCTCGACCGATCGCCGTACTGAGAAAAGCCAAAGTATAAAGGGAGCCTAACCAACCCAACCAAGGGCGATCGAACCCCCAAAAGTAGGCCAATAGTACAGGTAAAACACTTGCAGCCAACATGACCAAGGCCTCCGGTACATCATTGTACCAGTGGGCCCGACGATAAATTTCCTCGCTCATTACCGACAGATCGGGACGAAAAACCCGATGATGCCAGACGTGCAGACGATAAAGGGGCTGCCAATGGTGGGCCAGAGCATGATAGCAATCACGCACGATCTCCACCCAAATAATTGAGCCACAAATCAGTCCGACACAGAGGAGCAGGTTTGACATAAGGGATAAATGTTAAATTTTTCTCAACGAATGTAAACAAAGCAATCTTAGCCGAAAAAGCGCATTTATAGGGAAAAAAAAGCCAATAGCTTGAAAAACTAGGGTTTATTTCCCGAAAAAACTTAAGATTCTGTTAAAAATTTTAACAATTTTCGGTAAGATAAAGCAAGAAACAAGCGTCTACTTGAACAGTACTTAACCTGAGTCGATTATGGCAGAAAATTATTGGTCGCGAGAGGATGATAACGAAGAATTAGACCCGATTGGTTCCCTCCTATCTGACTGGTCCGATCCCGAAGACGAGGAGGACGAATTTAGAAGCGAAATTTTTCAAGGCCGATCGGGACGCAGACAGAAAGCGGCTTTTAGCCTCATGGCGATCTGGACAATAATTATCGGACTTCATTGGCTGAGTTGGGGTTATTGGGCAATTATCGCCCTAACTATGGTACTATCGGGGCAAGCTTTGCGGCTGCTGTTCACCAAACCAGAAACGCCGCCAATTCCTTTACTAGATAAGGATTTAGCCTCTGTCCCCAGGGTTTCTCTCTTAGTAGCGGCCAAAAATGAAGAAACCGTAATCACGAAACTGGTTAATTATCTCTGTCATCTAGACTATCCCCAAGATAAATTAGAAGTTTGGATCGTCGATGACTATAGTACCGATAACACCGGTGCGATTCTCGATCGCCTTGCTTTAGAATATCCCCAATTACAAATTCTCCATCGTCCTGCTAATGCCGGAGGTGGCAAATCCGGCGCCTTGAATCAGGTTTTATCCCTGACTAACGGGGAAATTATTGGCGTATTCGATGCGGATGCGGGATTATCCGCCGATTTACTGCGTCATGTCGTCCCGATGTTCGACGATCGAGAAGTGGGTGCGGTACAGGTGCGAAAAGCGATCGCCAATGCCGCCGAAAACTTCTGGACAAAAGGACAAGCGGTAGAAATGATCTTTGATAGCTGTTTCCAACAGCAACGGATCGCGGTGGGAGGGATCGGAGAATTGCGCGGAAATGGTCAATTTGTCCGTCGTAGTGCCTTAAATCGTTGCGGGGGTTGGAATGAACAAACGATCACCGACGATCTTGATTTAACTATTCGTCTCCATATCGATAATTGGAAAATTAATATCTTAAATTTTCCCGCAGTAGCGGAAGAAGGGGTGAAAACCGCGATCTCTTTATGGCATCAGCGCAATCGTTGGGCCGAAGGTGGTTTTCAGCGTTATCTCGACTATTGGAAAGCAATTTTAAAGTCTCCCATGCCTTGGCCGAAAAAGTTTGATTTAATTGCTTTTTTGCTCGTTCAATATATCTTACCTGCGGCCGCTATTCCCGATCTTTTAATCACTATTACCCAGCATCAAGCTCCGATTTTAACGCCTTTAACTGGTTTGGCTCTTTCCCTTTCTCTCTGGGGGATGGTGACAGGATTAATCCGGGTTAATAGGGGTAAAAAATTCACTTTCGCTCTCGGTTTAGACATCCTTGCTCAAACCATTCGCGGCATGATTTATATGATGCACTGGTTTATTATTATTCCCAGTGTCAGCCTGCGGATGGCTTTGCGTCCTAAACGTTTGAAATGGGTGAAAACCGTTCATCTGGGGGAACATCTCAGTGCCGAAGTTTAATTTTCGAGGATAGACTCCAAAAACTTTGGCCTTATCAGGCTTGAAATCCCCTGTTAGTAAAGGTTACAGCCCTTACAAGCCCCTTTTGGAAAAATTTCCAATTTCCTTAATCATGCTTGCTGCCAATAATGTGTTAATTTAGATACAGAATTGAATTCCGTGACAGCACTGGGGTAGCGAAAAGCGCTCGCTCCAGTTTTTTTTATCTAAATCGGGGTTGGGGGTTAGGGGGAGTAGGGAGAAAAAAGCTGATGGCTCTCTTGGGTTTGAATGTATTCTAAGATACAGTCCTGCGGGGGAGCGAATGGAACGAACCACAAAAACACAAAGGACACAAAGATTGATCGCTACCATTGAAAATATGGCAATTATTGGAGCCATGAGGTACAATAGAAGGCAAATAGACAAATAATTGCGGGACAGAGCAGACATGAGACCCTATTCAGTAGATTTTCGCCAAAAAATTATCGATGTCTGGGAAAAAGAAAAAATTTCTATTCGAGAACTAGCCAAGAGATTTAATGTGGCCAAAAGCTTTATTCAAAAGTTATTGAAACAATATCAAGAAACTGGAGATATCCGTCCTCGTCCCCAGGGAGGCAGTCCCCCAAGCAAGTTAAATAGTGAGCAATTAGTAATTCTTGTCGAAATCATCGAAGCTAACAGGGATGCAACCCTGCAAGAATTATCTAACTTACTCTATGAAAAGACAGAGATTAAAGTCAGTAGAGCCACCCTAGGGCGAATTACGAAAAAACTGAATCAAAGTTTTCCCAAAAAATTCCACAGGAGTCCGAGAAAGTTGGAGAAAAAGTAACATGGTTTCCCATTTGCTTGTCGATGAAGTATTGAGCAATTGAGTCGAACAGAACAAAACCTCAAAAAAGAAGCAAAAATATGGCGATATAGTCAATATTTATCGAGTGCATCTCATCTGTGAGACTTTCTCCCACTTATAATCAGCAGCAGAAGTTATTAAAAGAGGGTGAATGCAATTCGTCCCTACAAGCCCAAAATATGATATAGATATTTCTATAAAATTGAGATGCAGCCTTTCACTGATTACTGTTTACTGATCACTGAAAGGTCTCCTGTCTCGACTAGGAAATTAATTTTTCACGACTACTTATAGTTAATCATGTATTTCTGGCAATTTCGTGTTTATCAGCGTCCTTTGCTGCGTCCCCTACAAACCCATCACGGACTCTGGCAAATTAGGCAAGGAATTATTATTCGCTTAGAAGCTGAAGATGGACGTATTGGATGGGGAGAAATTGCTCCTTTACCTGAATTTGGTTCAGAAACATTATCGGCAGCAATATTATGCTGTCAAAGTCTCAAAAATCCCCTATCAATAAATTCAATTTTTTCTATTCCTGAACAATTTCCCGCTTGTCAATTTGCCTTTGAATCAGCTTTAGAAGATTTAAGTATAGAAAATCAATCAAGAGAATTAGAACCGAAAAAGTATAGTTATTTATTGCCCACTGGTGCGGCAGTATTTCCCTGTCTGGATGATATTTTAGCCACCAATCAAACTAATACTTATAAATGGAAAATTGGAGTCAATTCTCTCAAGCAAGAGTTAAACTTATTTGAAAAATTAATTACCCGATTACCCAGGGAAATTAAATTGCGTTTAGATGCCAATGGGGGATTAAGTATTGCTGAGAGTAAAATCTGGTTAAAAATTGCCGATGAATCTAAAATAATTGAATTTATCGAACAACCTTTACCCCCGTCTCAATGGTTAGAAATGTTGCAATTAAGTCAAGATTTTACCACAGGGATTGCTTTAGATGAATCCGTAGCCAATCTCCGACAAATAGAGGAATGTTATCAACGGGGATGGCGAGGAATTTTTGTGATTAAACCTGCTATTACTGGTTCAATACAAGGGTTAAGAAATCTCTGGAGAAAATATCCCTTAGATTTAGTATTTTCCTCGGTTTTAGAAACTAATATCGGCAGAAAATCCGCTCTACGTCTAGCACAAGAATACCCCAGAAAGGAGCGAGCTTTAGGTTTTGGTGTGCAACAATGGTTTAATAATAGTGACCCCGATTGGTTGGAAAAACTGTGGACGACATCAGCGAACAATTAGCATATCTCAGTCAAAAAGATTGGTTATATGGATACAATAGCCAGAAATTTTATCAATTATATCAGTCCTATTCTCGGCAATTTATCGCCGCAGATAATCCTCGATTAACTCTACTTCTGTCCGAAGGCAATCCCCTTAAATTTTTAGCGATATTCTTGGCTGCCGTCAGGGTCAAAAGTTGCCTATTTTTAGCTAATCCCGACTGGAAAAATAACGAATGGGAACAGGTTTTCTCTCTGATGCAACCCGATTATATTTTTGGCGAAAATATCAAGGTTTTTAACTATAATTCTCCTCCTGTCAATCCTGTGACTAATTCTCTGATGATACCCACGGGAGGAACATCGGGAAAAATTCGCTTTGCTATCCATAACTGGTTAACTTTAACTGCTTCTGTCAAAGGTTTCTCTGAGTATTTTCAAGTCGAGCAGGTTAACTCTTTTTGCCTACTGCCCTTATATCATGTTAGTGGTTTAATGCAGTTTCTAAGAAGTTTTTTAACAGGGGGAGATTTTGCTGTTATTCCTTACCATAAAATCAAACAAAAGCGCATAAATACTCTCAATCTTCAAGATTATTTTATCTCCTTAGTCCCCACTCAATTACAATTTTTTCTAGAAAATGATCCTCGATGGTTAGCCAATTTTAAAACAGTTTTACTAGGAGGTTCCCCTGCATGGCCATCTTTATTAGAAAAAGCTAGAGAATATAATATTTCCCTATCTCCCACCTATGGAATGACAGAAACTGCCTCACAAATTGTCACTCTTAAACCAGAAGATTTTCGACGAGGCAATAATAGTAGTGGACAGCTATTACCCCATGCTCAGATAAAAATTAATCCCGATAACCAGAAAATTATTATTGAAGCGAAATCTTTATTTTTAGGTTATTATCCCCATCTTAATCAAGCAAGCTACTTCGAGACCGATGATTTAGGTTACTTGGATGAAAGTGGTTATTTATATATCATTGGCCGCGATAGTCAAAAAATAATTACTGGAGGAGAAAATGTTTATCCTTTTGAGGTAGAAACTGCCATTAGACAAACTAATTTAGTTAAAGATGTGGTGGTTTTAGGATTGCCAGATTCTCGATGGGGACAGGTAATTGTGGCTTTTTATGTACCCGTCAACTCTCAGATATGCCAGACAATTATTCAATCCCAGATTAAAGATAAATTAGTCAATTATAAACTGCCGAAACATTGGATAAAATTACCAGAGATACCAAAAAGTCCCCAAGGGAAGATTAATCGAACCACTTTAATTAAATTAGCTGAAACTTGTTTTGACACCGAGTCAAACCCCGGACGATACTTATAGCAGTTATCTTAATGGTGAGTTATGAGATAACCACTGTCTTCTATGCTGGTAGTTAAAGGATGAAAACGAACTCGACGCTTTTGCTTGTCGTAAAGCATAGATAGTATCGGCGGCCAAATTTTCGATTTCAAAGTCTGGCAAAGTTCTCAATTCTTGTTTTTCCTCCGCTTCTAGGGGAGGTTTTGGGAAAAAGAATAAAGCGAGAGGACGTTTATATATTTCTGCTAACTTTTCCAATTGACTATAAGCAGGAAAGTCCTCTCCTGGCTCCCATTTCTCGATAACAGAAACATCTTTTTTAAACTTGACCGCCACAGACTCAAGAGAATATCTCGCCCTTTCTCTTGCCCATTGGATTATCTTGGGATTAACGCCTGTCAGTTTGTCGCCTATCAGTTCATCTTATCATCACGAGATAGAGATTTCTAGCTTAATTTAGCTCATGCAATAGTTTATTTGTACTATATAATTACCCAAAATAGAGACAATGTACTGAGTTCTGGATAGGTCAGCGAGGGATTGATAACTTTTTCCTATATAAAAAACCGGTGAAAAGCTTGACATTGGCCAAAATCCCCGGACAATGTTAAGTTAAATTAACCAATAGCCAAGGCTTGTATTTAAGGAAAACCCCTTATGGTAGCAACACCAGTTCAACAGAAATACGACATTAAAGATATTAGTTTAGCCCCCATCGGCAAACAGCGCATCGAATGGGCCGGTCGGGAAATGCCAGTTTTGCGTCAATTAGCCGAACGTTACGCCATCGAAAAACCCTTTGCTGGACTGCGTTTAGTCGCTTGCTGTCACGTTACCACCGAAACCGCTAATTTGGCCATCGCACTCAAAGCCGGTGGCGCCGATGCGTTACTAATTGCTAGTAATCCCCTTTCCACCCAGGATGATGTGGCCGCTTGTTTAGTCGCTGATTACGGCATCCCCGTTTATGCAATCAAAGGGGAAGATAACGACACCTATCACCGTCACGTTCAAATCGCCCTCGATCATAAACCCCAGATTATCATCGATGATGGTTGTGATGTGGTAGCCACCCTAGTTAAAGAAAGAAGTCACCAATTACCCGACATTATCGGTACTACCGAAGAAACTACCACCGGTATCGTCCGTTTGCAAGCCATGCTCAAAGCCGGGGTATTATCCTTCCCCGCAATGAACGTTAACGACGCAGAAACCAAGCATTTCTTTGATAATCGCTACGGTACAGGTCAATCTACCCTTGATGGTATCATTCGCGCCACCAATATCCTCCTCGCCGGTAAAACGGTGGTTGTGGCTGGTTATGGTTGGTGTGGTAAAGGTGTGGCTATGCGGGCCAAAGGTTTAGGCTCTAATGTAATTGTCACCGAAATCAACGCCGTGCGGGCCATTGAAGCAGCGATGGACGGTTTCCGGGTTATGCCCATGGATGAAGCCGCTAAAGAAGGCGATATCTTCATCACTGTCACTGGTAACAAGCACGTTATCCGGGCCGAACATTTCGACCTGATGAAAGATGGGGCGATTGTTTCCAACTCCGGTCACTTTGATATTGAAATCGACCTGCAAGCTTTAGGCGCAAAAGCCGATAATGTTAAGGAAGTTCGCAACTTTACCCAACAATATAGACTAAAAAGCGGTAAATCCGTCGTTGTTATCGGTGAAGGTCGCCTAGTTAACCTCGCCGCCGCCGAAGGTCATCCTAGCGCCGTTATGGATATGAGTTTCGCTAACCAGGCGATCGGTGTAGAATATTTGGTTAAAAATAAGGGTAAATTGGCCCCCGGTATCTACTCGATTCCCTACGAATTAGACCAAGAAATCGCCCGTTTGAAACTGCAAGCCATGGGGATTGAAATCGATACCCTCACCGAAGCCCAATTAGAATATATCAACTCCTGGACTTCCGGAACCTAATATCAGTTATCAGTTATCAGTTATCATTTTACTGTTAACTAAAAATACTTCTCCAATCTCCTTTTTTTACTTTAAAACTGTTTTCTAAATCCTAAAAAATTATGACTGAATGGATTACAAATACAATGACTTCTATGGGCTATTTAGGCATAGCCCTATTAATGTTTTTAGAGAATCTTTTTCCTCCCATTCCCTCGGAATTAATTATGCCCCTGGCGGGTTTTACCGTCCATGAGGGACAAATGGAATTTATTCCGGCAGTCGTAGCGGGGATTTTTGGTACGGTCATCGGAGCGCTACCTTGGTATTATCTCGGTCGGGTTGTGGATGAGGAAAAAATCGAAAAACTAGCCGATAAATACGGCAAATGGATTACCGTTTCCGCTAAAGATATTCAAAAAGCCAATCAATGGTTTAACCGTCACGGTAGCAAAGCGGTTTTACTCTGTCGTTTGGTCCCCGGAGTACGAACTTTGATTTCCCTACCCGCCGGAATGAATCACATGGCGATGATTCCCTTTTTAGTTTACTCCACCATCGGCACGACCCTCTGGGTCGTTTTTTTAACGGCAGCAGGTTACTTTTTAGGGAAGAATTACCCCCTTGTGGAAGAATATCTGGCTCCCGTCTCAAAAATAGCTCTACTTGTCCTGTTTATCTGGTTTATCCTCTGGATTATCCGCAAACGTAACCGCCGGTATGAGTAAATGTTGATGAGAGGTGGTGTTTTACGACGGATTGTCACCTTCGAGTCAAAGCAGCAATTTTTGTATTCTAACGCGCCCTACGTTTTACTACCGACAACGCTGCAGCAAAGGTATCTAATCGCGCTGGCTACTCAAGACGGCCGTGATCAGCAAATAGGCCAGCGTCACCCCGATACTGATCTGGAAGGAATAGGGAGCGGCGCGGTATCGATACCAACTAGAAAAAGATTCAAGAATTCTCAGGGTGAACAACACTACCCAATTTAAGGAAAGCATTAGGAGGTAAAAAAACGCCCCGACTCCCAACGACTGCACAAACCGATTTTTTAATAAATCCATAGCCCTAACCAAGTTAACTAGAACTCTTGCAAATTAATTATATGTTATAATGATAGGCTGACTAATTTTCCAAAAAAATTAGCATTACTTTTCTCTATCAATACTAAACAAAAGCACGATACTGAGAATAATAGGAATTGTCGGTAATGCTTCATCCTCAGAAAAGGGAAACTCAACTGTACTAGGCATGAGCAGATGCCCCTTGGTCATCCTGAATCATCTGCATCAGAATGTTTGCAGCTGCCGTTGCGTCCTAGGGCGACCAAATTGGGTACTCTGATGCGGAGAAGATGAATTGTAGTTCAGCGTCTGGGATTTGTGTGGCCAGGAGTTTGAAGAGTGATCATTTGTCTGACTGGCTCAGATTGTTGACCAGAGGAATTAACTCAGCGAGTGACATGGCTTAAACTTCTAGAGGTGCGAGAATAAATTGATCATATCCAAAAAGGTGGTGAGGAATCATCGTTCGGCCCCGGCGGTGAGGATGTCAAAATTTTTCATAATTGACAGGGTGGGCATAGCCTACCCTATTTTGTTGAAACTTTTAGCACTCTAGTTCACAATAAAGGTAAAGATCGTAAGAGCTACCTTGTAATGGCGGAATTGCTTTCAAGAATTACAGTTAATCCTCGGCAGTGCGGTGGTCGTGCCTGTATTCGAGGAATGAGAATCCGGGTATCAGATGTGTTAGATCTATTCGCGGCAGGTTTAAGCGCGAGAGAAATTCTAGATGAAATGCCTGATCTTGAGGCCGATGATTTGAAAGCAGCGCTTTTATATGCCTCGCGGAAGCTTAATCACCCGGTTTTAGTGGCATGACAATTTGGGTTGACGCACATTTGTCTCCTGCAATTGCAACCTAGATTAGCACTACACTTGAGATTGAAGCTGTGGCTTTGCGTGATCTTGGACTGAGAGATGCTGAAGATACTGAAATCTTTCAGGTTGCAAAAGCTCAAAGAGCTATCCTAATGACCAAAGACAGCGATTTTGTAGATTTAGTTGAGCGACTTGGTTCGCCCCCACAAATTATTTGGCTGACTTGTGGCAATACCTCTAATGCCCGGTTGCGTGAAATCTTGAGTGAGACTTTACCCAGGGCTTTAGAACTTTTAGCTGCTGGTGAGACATTGGTAGAAATTAGCGGAGACTAGCTGTACAGGCTAATGAATCCAAGAGCTACCCAATACAAGAGGTCAAATGGCTATTTTCCAATATCAGATTCTTGTGGGGAAGAATTAACCTAATGCTGTGGTCTGGTATGTCGCTTAAGTACAATATGAAACGATAAAATTAACACAATATCAGGGTAAGAGCCTCGAAAAATCTGGCAAATTATGGCAGTTATCTCGGCCGTCCGCTTTTTTTGGTCACTACCACCTTCTCCTGCAAACTAACGTCTTCTCAACAAATTTTTTATCTCTACCCAGATAGACAGTTGACCACCTAGACTAGCGGGATGAGTGAAAATTCCTTGACGGGGACTGAATAAAAAGGCCAACATAAATAGGGTAAAGGCGACAAGCACGATCGCCGGTCCAGAGGGTAAATTCCAGTAATAACTTAAATACATCCCACTGATACTAGAAATAATACCCACACCCACACCTAAACCCATGACTTGATGGAGACGGGTAACTAAAAGATAAGCAGTGGCTGCCGGGGTAATCAAAAGGGACAAAACGAGGATTACTCCCACCGCTTGGAGACTAGCAACGATTGTCAGACCGATCAGGAGCATTAAGCCTAAATCTAATAAATTTACTGGTAAACCTGCCGCTTGCGCCCCGATTTTGTCGAAAGTGTAGAATAATAGTTCTTTATACAGGAGCAAAACGGTTAATAAAACGATAACGGCAATAATTAGGGTATCGCGGATGTTGTCAGCAGTAACACCGAGAATATTGCCGAAGAGAAAGTGATTAAGGTCAATTTTGTTGTTTTTTTGGATGAGAGTGATCAGGGTGATGCCAAGGGCGAAAAAAGCCGAGAAAACGATACCCATGGCCGCATCTTCTTTGATTGGGGAACGATTACGGATTAAGTTAATCAGTAGGGTACTGACCATTGAGGCTAGTAAAGCACCCAGTAGCAGATTAAAATTACCAATAAAAGCGATCGCTAGTCCGGGTAGGACCGAGTGACTGATGGCATCCCCCAAGAGGGCCAAACGTTGTACCATCAGGTAGGTTCCCACCACCGCACAAATGATCCCGACGATGATAGCTTCGATTAGGGATCTCTGCATGAAACTATACTGTAAGGGTTCGATTAATCCTGTTAATAGATTGTTGCCCATGAATCTGCCTTGGGGTTAAATTTTTCTGATTCTCGATCGAGGTTTTGCTCCTAGGGTCTATCTTCTAAATCGGGGGAGAAGATAGGTTAGGATAATTAGGATTAATTGTAAGTTTTTTTGCTCCCAACCGCCGCCATGGATACCCCCGTTCTTTCCTCAACTTTTTTTCTGACTCTCCTGCTCATGGTGGGATTATTCTTTTTTATTCGCGGTTCCGTCAAAGAGCGCATCGAACAGCGTGTCTATCTTACCAGTACCAGTGACGACCAACTATTAGAACAACTGCGAGATTATTTTGACCGACGTTCCTATCAAGTCAAGGCGATCGAACCCGAACAGAATATTGTCAGATTACAGGGGTTTGTGCCGCCCAGCCCCTTTCTCGCGATATTTTTGACAATTTTGGCGGCCTTGGGTTTATTTTGCTTCTCACTGGTGTTATCGGTGTTATTTCCTGATACTAATCCCTATATTTTTGCTCTTGTGGGTTTATCTCCCCTCGCGGGTGTTTTCTATTGGCAAAAAGTCGGCCGTTTAGAAGAAGTGGCTTTTAAAGTGGAAAGCAAATCTCAGCAAACGGAATTAACTGTCAAAGCCCATCGGGACGAGTTAAGACAACTACAAGATAGTTTAACCTTTCTGGAAAGACAATAAGCTTTTTATGCCCTATGAACGCCTAATTTATCTGGCCGATACCGATGCAGCTGGTGTGGTTTACTTTGCCCATCTTCTCTCGATCTGTCATGAAGCCTACGAGTTTTCTTTAGCACAATTTGGCATCAATATCAAGGATTTTTTTAAAGATTCTCCGGTTGCCCTACCGATTACTCAAGCGGAAATCCAGTTTTTTCGGCCTCTTTTTTGTGGTGATCGCATACAGATTGATTTCACTGCTCGATCCCTAAGCGAAAACGAGTTTGAATTGCAGTATAAAATTTATTTGGCTGAAATCATGGTCGGAAAAGCGAAAACCCGCCATGTCTGCATCGCTCCCACCAATAGACAAAGAATCCCTTTCCCGGAATCTTTAAAAAATTGGTTAGGATATTTATCAACCCTAGAGGAGACTGGTATTTAAGGGATGATTTGGGCAGATTTAACGATAATTTTAACTAGGGATTGGTGGCACAATGCTTGGCAATTATTTAACCTTAGCACCGGGAGGATTATCTGGAATTCTTTTCTGGCCTTTATCCCCTTTATCCTCAGCTTTTGGCTATTTCGGATCACTCTCGATCGTTCCCTACTCTGGTGGTTAATTCTCTTAGTTTTCCTGCTTTTTTTACCCAATGCTCCCTATATTCTCACCGATAGCATTCATTTAATCGCCTATCTTCAGCAGGATTACGCCAAAAGTTTAATTTTTTTAGTTTTAATCCCCCAGTATAGCTTCTTTATTTTCTTTGGCTTTCAGCTATACGTTCTCTCCTTACTTAATTTAAAAAGTTATTGTCAGCAAAGTCAGCTAAATTCAGCAGTTTTACCCCTAGAAATAACTCTCCATTTTTTAAGTGCGATCGGTATCTATTTAGGACGGTTTCTCCGGCTGAATAGTTGGTATCTAGTCAGTCAACCGCAGCAACTATTCTGGAGTTTGCAGAATTTACTGACTAAAAAACCTTTGCTATTCATCTCTGTCTGTTTTTTAATTATTTGGCTACTATACGAGATCAATAAAAGACTTTACAATCAATTTTTTGCCTCTCGCGAGAATGACTAGAATTTATACTACAAAAATCTCCCTAAATCAAATTCGGTTGTGGCAGTAATTTCTCGAAAACGTTCTTGACTGATAATTAACAATAATCTTTCAGTATAATCCACCGCACCGCGCAATTCTCGTTCTAATCTTGCTAAACCGGCGTTGGCATATTCCTCGAAAATTGTCACTCGCAAAGCTTCTGAATCTACCCCGTGGGGAGAAAGAATTTTCGTGTCTTGGAATTCATTGACTGCCAATAATTTGATTAGGGTATCGTAGCCACGAGAAATAAAAATTTCCAGGTTAATAGGGGAGGGTTCCTTCGCTACATTTTCTATCGTCACCCTCTCTTGATATCTTACCCCTAAAGCCGCCGCAAAAGCGATGACATCAGCATAGGTTTGAAAGGGACCAATTCCCTGATTAAAATTAACTAAGGACTGGACAAATTCCCCTTTATCTCTAGCAATACGCACTCGATGAATGGACATATTTATCAAGTAAAAAGTAAAAAGTTAAAAAGTTTACATAATTCAGAAGATAGAAATCAGGAGTATTGATGAACTAATTTATCTATTTTAAGGATAAGTTTTAATTAGTCCTTTAGCTTGGTAAACATGAAATTGTTCGATGGCGACACCACCGCGCTTGATGGGAATGACAGCTACTTTAGTTATATCTTGGAAATAGGGACGGTAGCGATCGATTATTTCTGGTCTTTCTAGAGAACTATTTGTAGTAATTAATAAACCATTTTTACCGATCCATTCTTGAGGATTAAACCAAATTTGATAACCCCTTTGATCGTTGTTAAAACAGGTGACGGGAATAGGAACTAGGGGATAAAGAGCCATATCTAGCCATGCTGTCACATAAAAACTATGGGTAAAAACAAAGCTAGAATCTTTTAAGAGTGCTAATAATTCGGGCGAATTAGCAAAGCCTTGACGCAGTTGATCGATATCGACAATTTCCCGAGAAGGGTCCTGTTCTGGGGCAATAATTCCCCCAAAGATTGCGTATTGACTAGGTTTTTGGAAAGTACCAAAAGTAACGTGAAGCATTGCTATAGATAGAACAGTAACAATAAAAATTCCTGACCCCCATAACCATCTTTTTACCCAGATTCGAGAAGATTGCTGCCAAGTAGTGGCCTTTTCTCCTAATAAAATCGTGCAGGACCAGAACCCGGGTAAAATCCAACTAGGGGCGAGATAATGGGAAGCACCCACATAAAGCATTCCCAGGATTAAAGGCAGAGAAACCGAGAGAATTAACCATTTTTTTAGTGATTCTTCTTCTCGATGAAAAAAACTTTTTTTCGAGATAAAATTAGGCACTTGTTCGGCAAAGCTTTTAAATGTCACCCACCACATCGGCAGACCGAAAGGAGGAAACATCGTGGCGATACTAATGCCAACAACCGAGAGAATACCGAGAATATTAAAGTTTTTGGGTTCTCCAGAAAAACGGTCTTCTAAATGAAAGCGAAAGGAAATCCAATCATGGTTAATATTCCAGTAAATAATCGGCAATAAAGTTATCAAAAAGAGAATAAATCCTAATCCCAACCAAGGGGATCTAAATACAGGCCAATAGCGGGGAGTAGTCAGACAAAATAAAACTAAACCAAAGCCCAAAATAAAGCCGTGATATTTACTTAAAACCGCCAATCCTACGGCAAGTCCAATATAAGCGAGACGATAGCTAGGATGATAGTTTTTTTCCCGAATTGGCCAGAATTCTTGGGCAGCTAAATAGACTGTTAATGACCAAAAAAAGATTAAAGGACTATCTGGCTGCGAAAGAATCCCGAAGACGATCCCATAGATGGGGATGAGAGTGGCGATCGCTAAAGTCATTCTGGCGACCGGCAGACTGAACAATTTTAAAGCTGTCAGATATAGCAAGCAGAGGCTGCCAGTATAGAGGAGGAGAGTACCGAGGCGAATGGTAAATTGATTGACTAATCCCGTGATCCAAGTCCCAAAACCCGTGGAAATCGCTACTATTGGCGGATGATCGAAATAACTCCAATCCAGATTATGGCTGTAAACGTAATAATAGGCCTCATCGTACCCGGGATAAAGCCCCAGGGCGATGATGATTCTAAACAGGAGTCCACCGATGAGCAGATAAACGGCAATGCGATCGCTAAGTATTTTCGTCAAAATTCTTACCTCATTTCATCGCTAAAACTGATGTTAGAGACGGGAGATTTTTGGGGTTGCCAGATTCGAGATTTGTGCATCTATGGCAAGGTTAGATTTAAATGTGATCTTTAGTTACTATATCACCAACTCTGTCATCTCTTAGCCCTTGGCTATCGGCAAACTCTCCCTAGGCGTTGCTGATTGGGGATATGAACGAGGATTAAGGGAAAGGGAAACTTAGATAAAACTGATGTTAATTAAATAACTTTTGCCACCATCAAAACAATAATAATCAGGGCGATAAATTGCGGAATTAATAATCTTAAGTAGTTAGTTGTTAAAAGTTGTCAGGCACCCCCCTTATCAAGGGGGGATTAAGGGGGGATCAGCACCCCCCTTATCAAGGGGGGATTAAGGGTAGGGTTGATTCATGAATCAACCCTACAAAGCACGACGTTTTGAAAAATTTTCAGATATTTATTCCGATGAGAGAATGAAACGACCCTAGGGGTATCGGGGGAAGTACTCAGAATCCGAGCTGCTTCCCCTAGCTTGACTAATCTCTGTGCCTTAACAAAACCCAGTTAAAAACCCCCACCCTAGCTAGGTTGGACGAGATTATTTAAGCCATAAACCACTTTAACGGTGATAATCTTATCCTTATCGGTAAGTTCTTCTAACACCTCTTTTCCCTCGACTAAATAGCCAAAAACCGAATAACGACCATCCATGAGATTAAACCCCGGAGGAGTTAATTCATTATCGAATTTAAAGAAAAAGAATTGCGAGGAACCTCCGTTAGGATTAGTATCCGGACGCGCTAGGGCCACCGCACCAAAAGCGTTAAAAGGTAAGGCGAGACTGGGTAAGTAAATCCCTAATTCTTCGAGAGTATTGCCATAAACTGGTTCTTCTTCCCCTTTAATCAAAATTTCTAAGGGAATAGAGCGATATTGCTTAGTTTTCGGGTCAACAAAGCCCTCTTCTGCACCGACGGGATCCCCGGTTTGCACAACGAAATTATCTTCGCTGCGAATGAAGGGTAAACCGTCATAAAAACCCCGTTGAGCTAAATCCACAAAGTTACCCCCATTAATCGGAGCGCTGTAACCATCGACAACGATAGTTAAATCTCCTTTGGTTGTCTGCATCTTCACGGTGGCGCGTCCTCGCAATTGCGGCAAGTTAGCGTATTCCGGGGGAACGTTAAAGGGAAAACCCACCACCATTAATTCTTCTAACGCGGTGATATTATTGAGCAATTCCCGTCTGGTTGACCAAACTGCCTCTTTATCCTTTGCTTCTACGGCCGTATCGAGGGCTGCCACTCCCGTTTTCAGTTTTTCGATTAATTCCTCCCCTTGGCTTTTACTTGCTTCGGGAACACTATCTAAGATAGCCTTGCTTTTGGTAGAAAGGGCATAATTGGCATCCTTGACATCTTTTTTAATCGGACTCCAACGTTTGGCCCGCAGATGTTTGGCAATATCTTCGATCGATTGTTGCACTTGACGAATTGGTTTATTATCTATGGGTAAGGCATTGCGTAAAATCGCAGTGGGATCCGTTACCGCATCACCCTGGGCAAGCACAGCTAAAGCAGGGGCAGTCCCCTTAACCGTGAACAGACTTAAGATTAAAAATAGTGCTAGGGCAATACTAGCACCGCTTTTTAAGAAAAATTTGCCCCATTCCCGTAATCTTGTCGTTATTTTCATATTTTGGTCGGTTCCTCAATGGCCATACCTATCCAAAATACTTGTAGGCTTTTAGGGGAACCCTTGTCAATAGCTGAGAAAACCGATCAAAGCCATCAGCCATCAGTTATCAGTTATCAGTTATCAGATGTGAGTTTTCAGTTCACCCATTACTGTTTACTGAAAAAAGGCTCCCCACCTCCCCAATTCCCCAATTCCCCACTTCCCCACTTCCCCAATTCCCCACCTCCCCAATTCATAATTCATAATTTATAATTCATAATTCCCACTCCCTTTTTTTACCTTTTATGACTATTATCGTCGATTATCGCTTTCCGCCCGCTATTAATGCCGAAAAACAGGCAAAAACGATCGCTATCGGTCAAACCGCCGGCACTTGGAGCGAGCGCCACAGTCATCGTCAAGAGCAGCTGCAACAACACCTAGCGGAAGTGGTGGGGATCAGGGAGGAAGCCGACGGTTATAAGGTGGCTAGGGTGCGGTTTCCCCAGATAAACGTTGAAAATGACATCGCCAGTCTTTTAACCATGATTTTCGGCAAATATTCCATGGCTGGAGCTGGAAAAGTGGTGGGGGTGTATCTCCCCGAAACCTACGGCACGAAAGCCAAGCTGGGAATCACCGGAATTAGGCAACGTTTGGGGGTTTATGATCGACCTCTAGTCATGGCAATTTTTAAACCCGCTTTAGGACTATCGGCTCAAGATCACGCCGATATCCTGCGAGAAGTGGCTTTTGCTGGCTTAGACGTGATTAAAGATGATGAAATCATGGCGGATCTTCCCGTGGCTCCCACCCACGAGCGCCTAGATTGTTGTCGTCGGGTTTTGGAGGAAGTGCGGCAGCAAACCAGTAAAAATGTTCTCTATGCGGTCAATGTCACCGGAAAAGCGGACGAATTGCAGAGAAAAGCCCGTTTATTGGTGAAACATGGGGCTAATGCCCTGTTATTAAACGTTCTTACCTACGGTTTTTCCGTTTTAGAAGCTTTAGCCAGTGATCCGGCGATCGATGTTCCTATTTTCGCCCATCCTGCCTTTGCTGGGGCGATGTGTGCCGGTAGCGATACGGGATTAGCCTATTCTGTGGTTTTGGGGACGATGATGGCCCACGCAGGAGCCGATGCGGTGCTATATCCCGCCGCTTACGGTAGTTTACCCTTCGATCCCCGGGAGGAGGGCAAAATTCGCGATATTTTGCGCGATAGAAACGTTTTTCCAGTTCCATCGGCCGGTATTCGTCCAGGTATTGTTCCCCAGGTCCTTGGGGATTACGGACGTAATGTTATCCTCAATGCGGGAACCGGAATTATGGACCACCCATCGGGACCAGCCAGTGGTGTGAGGGCTTTTTTTGAAGCTTTAGCCAGAATAGAAGCGGGGGAGTCCTTTGATCCGGCCAATTTGCCCGAAGGAGCCTTAAAACAGGCAATTCTAGAGTGGGGTTAAGCTCAATTCTTTCAATGCACTATAAAAACATTTTGTCAAGCATTTTTATCAAAAATTAACAAATAACCTCCCGTTTTAGATAGGGTTGCAGCACTTCCGGCACTTTTACTGTCCCGTCTGCTTGTTGATAATTTTCTAGGATAGCAGCCATAGTACGACCGATCGCTAATCCCGAACCGTTGAGGGTGTGGACAAAATTAGTGCCTTTTTGCCCTTTTTCTTTAAAGCGAATATTTGCCCGTCGTGCTTGGAAGTCTCTAAAATTAGAACAACTGGAAATTTCCCGATAGGTATTAGCCGAAGGTAGCCACACTTCTAAGTCATAACATTTGGCCGCCGAAAAACCCAAGTCACCAGTACACAATTCAATCACGCGATAGGGCAACTGTAAAGCTTGCAGGATTGCCTCCGCATTAGCGACTAAACTTTCGTGTTCCTGAGCAGAAGCGTCAGGATGGACGATTTTGACCATTTCCACCTTATTAAATTGATGCAAACGGATCAAGCCCCTCGTATCCTTGCCATAGCTGCCCGCTTCTCGACGAAAACAGGGAGTATAGGCACAGTGTTTGATCGGTAATTGCTCCGATGAGAGGATTTCATCGCGATAGAGGTTAGTTACGGGTACTTCTGCCGTTGGTGCTAACCAAAGCTCATCATCTCGACATTTAAAGCTTTCTTCCGCAAATTTCGGCAGTTGTCCCGTCCCGCGCAGGGAGTCACTATTGATCAGAATTGGCGGTAAAACTTCTGTATAACCGGCGACAATATGGCGATCGAGCATAAAATTAATTAAAGCTCTTTCTAGGGCTGCCCCGAGGGCGATAAGATTAACAAAACGACTCTGGGCGATTTTTACTGCCCTTTCAAAGTCTAAAATGCCCAATTTTTCCCCAATTTCCCAGTGAGGCAAAATATTCGGGTTGGTGGGTTTATATTCTTCTCCCCAGCGTCTGACTTCGACATTTTCCCGTTCATCCTTACCGATAGGAGTGGTTTCACTGGGTAAATTGGGTAAATCTAAGATTTTTTGGTCAATGGCCGCTTTAATCTCTTTTTCCTGCGGTTCTAATTGAGCTAGTTTACTTTTAATCTCGTTTCCTTCTGTTTTCAGTCCCAAAATTTCGGGACTGTTGGCATCGCTGCCACTTTTAACTTTTTGTCCCACCAGTTTACCGATTTCGTTCCCCCGGGCCTGTAAACTGCTGCGTTCTAACTCTAAAGCCTTCTGTTGTTGATTTAACTGGAGAATAGGGGCAATATCATAACTCCCTCCCCGACTATCTAAGCGTTTCTGTACTTCCTCTGGATTTTCTCTAATTTGCTTTAGGTCTAACATGGTACGAGTCAGTAAAAAATAAAAATTAAGTGGGGGAGTCGGGGAATTGGCAGCCTGAGGAGAAATGTTCTCAACCCCTAACCAATGGTCAATAATAACTCAAAACTTAACTAAAATATCGGTTAAAAGCCGCCGGTAAAATTAGCGGCAGCGGAAACTGGGGTATATTTAATTTTGGTGTCTGGAGTAAGTCTCATGCTCAAATATCTGCCTGTTAAATTCCTGCGTTTTTTAGCGATTAGCTGTCTTGTCACGTTAATTTCTCTAGGATTTGACCGTTTACACCCCGTTAAAGCTAATCCCACCCTCATAGCTCAAAATGCTTGGGCCGGGGCCTCCTTCCCCGTGGAAAACTTCCAAACCTATACCTCCGGTTTCGGTTATCGTTTCTCTCCCATGGATGGCAGTCAACAATTTCATGCCGGGTTAGATCTGGCCGCACCCTTGGGCAGTTATATTCGCAATTGGTGGACCGGCAGAATCGTCGAATTATCCGATCATACAGGCTGTGGGACGATGATTAAGATGCAATCCGGTCAATGGACACATATTTATTGTCATCTCATGGGTTCGGTTCAATCCGATAGCCGTGGTACTTTTTTGATTGACATGGAAGGGGGAATCGTCCTTACTCTCGGTCAGGATATACCAGCAGGGGCCCGCATGGCTAGAGTGGGAATGACAGGACGCACCACCGGACCACACCTGCACTGGGGACTGATGTACGGCAATCAATACGTTGACCCCGCTTTGGTTTTAAATGCTATGTACGGCTCTAATCCTTCGGGTAATAGTTAAGAGAATCTGCGATCGCATTCTGTTGAGAAAAAACATAGCTGCCCGGATTTAGTGAATAACGAGGGACACTGCTAAAATTAAGCTGATCGATTCAGGTATATCTAGATAAAATGCGAATATTAACCCTTGTACCGGGAGGAATTAGCAATCAACTGCTGTTTTTTCCCACTCTAGAAACCCTCCAGCAAACTTACCCCCAAAGCAGCATTGATGTTTTGGTCGAACCTAGGGCAAAAGCTGCCTATCGTCTCTGTCCCCAGGTTAAGGAAGTGCTTTTATTTGACTATCGAGATCAGTACGGATTAGCGGATTATTTAAATATTTTGGGAGTAATTCGGGACCGGGAGTACGAAATCGCCATTAGTCTCACCAATCGTCCTGCTATCAACCTTTTACTCTGGTTAAATGGTGTTCCTAACCGTATAGGCTATGAAAATAATGGCGGTTGGTTCTTATCGGAACAAGTACCCCGGCCAACGGAAGGCTATCTAGCGGATAATTATCACGCACTGGTCAAAGGGTTAAAGATTGCCGCACCCTGTCCACCTTTAAAAATAACCTTGAATCGGGATGATATCGATTGGGCCGAAATGGAGCAGCAACGCCTCAATATCAAGGATAGCGGCTATATTCTCCTCTACGCCGGCGGTAGCGATCTGAGCATCAGCCAAGGACTGGAAACGCTTTATCCCCTGGAGAGTTGGCTAGAAATTATCCAAGGCATTCGCCATCAACAACCGGATTTACCAATTGTCGCGATCCAGGGAGAATTGGATGAAGCTTGGGTTTTAGCGCTCAAAGCCATGGATAATAACTTAAAAGTGTCCAGAACGGCCGATATCGGTAAAATGGCGGCCATGATCGCCGGTGCCAATTTATTATTAGCTACCGAAAGTGTCCCTTTACAGTTAGCCGTGGCCGTGGGAACCTATACCCTCTCTCTGCTGGTTCCTTCGTTGTCTAAGAGAGTTTTACCGAGCGGGGGAGAGCGTCATCGATATATTGAAGCTAATACGCGAAAAGTCGCCGATATTACCCCCGAAACTGTCTTGAAAAAGATTTGGGGCCGGTAAAAAATCGGGTTTCGATCGCTTTTCTCTGGGATCGAAACCCGAAAAAAATCAGCATCAAAGCTCAATTTTGCGATTGAGATAACTGACTTTTCAAGGATTCTAGGGAGGCCCAACGACCATCGATGGCAGTCTTTTCTGGAAGCAGAAAATCGGGGGGTTGACAATTAGCGCCGCAGAGTTGACGGGGGGGCAAAGTTAGACACAACTGCTCGTATAACCACATTTGCGGGTCAAAATCCCCGTTAGGATCGAGAGTTTCCGAGAGGTCTTCGTAGGCTATTTCTCGCTCTAGAGGATAAGAGCTATCGTAGTCTTTATTTTTGTCTAGCCAGATTAATTCGGAAGTGTTTAATTGCAGACGATGATTATATTGTTGTAAACAGCGATCGCAGGTTAAGGTGACGATGGTTTCTGCTTTCACCGATACTTCCAAAAAATTGCCCCCATGTCTAACCAGCAAGGTCCCCCGCACTGGTGTCAAGGTTTCTAGACCGGGGATAAAATTATCGATGATGATCACTCTTTGTCGATCAGGAGATTTGAGGAGGTGGGGGATAAAAATAGTTTCCATAGATAACTCCTGTATCATTTATCGGTTATCGGGTGTCAACTGCGTTAGCGAGTAACGCCATCATAATTGCTCGGTGACAATCTTTACTTATATCAGCTTATCGCAGTCCCGAGTGTAGGAATTATCAATTATGAATTATGAATTATGAAGTGGGGAGAATAAATAAAAATAATCTCCTGCCGACCGTCTCCTGAGTGCTGCATAAGTACCTTGCTAGGGGAGAAAGGCAGTTTGACAGTCTGTCTGTTGATCGATCAAGAAAGTTTCCTCAGAATTGGGAGTATATGCACAAAGATACTCCTATGTCAACGGTTTTGAAAAATTTTCTTCCTCGCCTCGGTGGATTGGTTATGGTTGCACTGCTCTGCTCGCTTGTGCTGGGGGGATGGCCTCGGCCGGGAAAAGCGGCTCAATCAGTACATTTATCCTACTGGTTGCGATCGGGAATTGAACAACTAGAGGCAGGTAATTATCAGCAAGCTTTGCACGATTTCAATCAGTCGCTCGAACGGGAAAATAACTTGGCCCTAGCCTACAGTAATCGCTGTTTAACTGAGATTTATTTGCAGGATTATCTCCACGCTTGGCAAGACTGCACCCGCTCTTTACAACAGCAATCCGATAATTATCTAGCCTATTTCCATCGGGGTTTAGCTTTTTATCGTTTGGGAGATTATTCACAGGCGCTGACCGATTATAACCAGACTATCCGGCTAAAACCCACCTATTATCAAGCCTACTATAATCGGGGTTTAGTTCAGTCAGCTATGAAAAATTATCCCCTTGCCCTAGCCGATTTTAATCAATCCTTGCGTCAAATTACTAACCAGCAACCCGACACTTTAGCCACTATTTATAATGATCGAGGTTTATCTCATTTAGCCCTCCACAATTTTACCTCAGCCAAAGCGGATTTTAATCAAGCTCTCCGGTTAAATAAAAATAATGCCTCAGCATACTATAATCTAGCTTGTACCGCTCACGAATTAGGTGAATACGACCGCTCTATCGCCCATTTAAATCGAGCGATTGCCATTGATCCTTTTTATGCCGATGCTTATATTAGAAGGGGATTACTGCGGCATCAATTGGGTTATTATCAATCGGCTTTAGCGGATTTAAATCAAGGAGCAAATCACCTCTATCATCAGGGATTGCACCACAATTATCGGCAAATCCTCGCCCTCATCGAGCAGATCCACCAACAGTTACTTTCCCTACCATCTCCCATTGTTTAAAAGAGCGATCAATATTATAAAGGAAAGCGCTTCATGGCTGTGACGGCGAGACGGGCATTATCTTTAAGGACTTGGGAAACTCGGGGAATTTGGGGAATTTGCCAGAGAACATCGACGGTGCGCCGTAATAATCGCACTAGATCTCCCTCATCGAGGCTAGTATTTTCGCACAATTCCGGCCAGGATGTCCCCTGGGCCCAACGGGAGGCAATCCCCATCAGTTGGGTTTCTAACCAGACGGGAATGGTGATATCGTAGCGAGATTGAGCTTGATAGAGTAAACGGCGAACTTCTCGCAGACCGGGGGAATTTCCTTCTCCTTGCCGCAAAATATCGATAACTTCTGGCACAGGCGGGTAATTGCACCAAGTATCGGGGCGAGGGGGTTCCGTAATCATGGCGCTGATGGCGGCGGCTAGTTGGCTAGGAGTCAATCTGTCCAAATCTCCGGACATCATCGCTAATCCTAACCAGAGTTCATTTTCCCCGCGAATAGTGGCCGCCGCTTCTCCGAGGGGAGTGGGCAAATAAACCTCTAATGCTTGGAATTCTCGCAAAATCTCGATTAGATTCAGAAATTCTTCCCAGTAGTAGGATTTACGCGATTGTTGTTTTTGGTATTTAATCTGGGTCTTGTGTAACTTATCGCGAGCAATCTCTCGATCGTAGTATAATTTCATCAATCGCCCTGGATTTTTGCGTTTTTGCAGGGGATGAGCGGCAATTTGACTATTGACAATTTCAATTTTTTGTGATTGTGTTGCCAGTTCCGCCACTGGTGGGATGCCCTGCACTTGTTGGGGGATGAAATCGGCGATCGCCTGAGTATTTTCCTCACCCTTGCGCCAACCCCCTAGGGAAACAGCTTCTAGGGAAGGGGGTATCAGTTCGCCTAATGCCGCAGGAGGGAGAAAACCTCGATCGATCTCGCTAATATCGGCATAGGCGGCTAAATACCAGCGATTATCACTGCCTAAACAAACAAGGGTTCGCACCTGACCGGCTCCGTGCAGGGTATTGACAAAGATAGCGGGGACGGGGGCGGGGACCTTAATATGTTTGCCCTTGAGATGGAGGATAGTTCCGACGGGAATATTCGGCAATTTTAGATGTATTTCCTGTCTTTTCTGTGCCTCTGACTGACTAGCGAGGATTTTATACAGTCTTTCTTCTTCCCGCAGTCTTTCCCGTAGCTTTTCGTAACTGAAGACCTGCTCCCGCTCGATACCGGCTAACTCCATATCCAACTTAGCTAATTCGGTGGTTAAGGCAGTAATCTGTTGTCGTTCGGGGCTTAACTTCAAACGAGCGAGATATTCCGCGAAACTGCGCTCTAAGAGGTCTTTTACCTCCTCTAGACTGTGTTTTTGCAGGAGATTTAAGACCATGCCGTAACTGGGCGCAAAACAGCTTTGCAGGGGTTCCGGTTGGGCGGTGGCCAGAAAAGCCGCTTCTTTTGCCCCTTCAAAGGGCGTTTGTACTGTCACCACATGGCCCACCGCGTCCATTCCCCGGCGACCCGCCCGGCCGGCAATCTGGACAAATTCCGAGGGAGTCAGCATACTATGGCCATCATCGGTGCGCTTGGAGAGGGCCGAGATGACAGTGGTGCGAGCGGGCATATTAATCCCGGCCGAGAGGGTAGCGGTGGCAAAAACCACCTTAATTAAACCGGCTTCAAAGAGTTGTTCGACTAATTCTTTCCAGAGGGGTAAAATCCCGGCATGGTGAACACCACAGCCCCGGGTGAGGGGTTCCACTTGGTCGGCGCGCACCAATTGGGAAGCACTGGCCAGGAATTCAAACAGTTGATTTTTCGTCTCGGGGTCGGCGGTTAAGAGGCTGAGGAGTTGCTCGTCAGACTGGGGGTTATTAGCGAAAAAAGCCAGTAATTTTTGGTGTAGGGGCGGATTTTCGACGGCAAAGAAGGAAAGGGCGAGTTCTTGCAGATTGGGATTATCTTCCAGAAAGAAAATGAGTAAACGGTAGTAAATGGCTCTAGCTTCTTCTGGATTAACGAGATTGAGGTTTTTTAGCTCTCGAATCGCCTGATCGCAACCTTTGCGGCTGAAAATAACGTAAATGGCCGGGAGCATATCCTTGTCCCGCAGAGTGGTGACAATGGAGGCGATGGTGGGACAATCTTCTCGTTTTAAGCGTCGGGGTTTGCCGTGGCCGACTTTTGAGCGTAGTTTCGGGTTAACTTTGCTCTGTTTTGGGTCGAGCAGCGGGAATAATCCCTCTTTATTGGCGAAATAAAAGCGCAGGGGGACGGGGCGAAAATCGGAGTTAATTAGCTCGCAGCTGGAGGTCTGTTTATTGTCGCTGGGTTGGGGCAGTTGCCGCACCCAGTTAATCCAGTCGGTGAGTTCCCCCGGGTTGCCAATGGTGGCGGAGAGGGCAACTAATTGGATACTAGGGGGACAGTAGATAATTGATTCTTCCCAAACGGTGCCGCGACCTCGATCGCTGATATAGTGACATTCATCGAGAACTAGGGTTTCCACGTTTTCTAGGGAAGTGCCTACCTCACCAATCGGAGTTTGGTACAGCATATTGCGAAAAATTTCTGTAGTCATGACTACAATTAATGCTGAAGGGTTGATCACCACATCGCCGGTAATCAATCCCACTTCCGCAAACAGCAGCGGGGAATCCTCATCGCCATCGGTGGGGGTACGACCGAATTTTTCTTGAAAATCCCGGAATTTTTGGTTAGAAAGAGCTTTCAGGGGAGTGGTGTAGAAAACCCGTTTGCCCCTTTCGAGGGCGCGATAGATAGCGTATTCTCCGATTAAGGTTTTGCCGGAACCCGTGGGAGCGCAGACAACCACTGATTTACCGGCGGCGAGAGCGGCGATCGCCGATTGCTGGAAGTCGTCGAGTTTAAAGGGAAAAATGGTTTTGAGATCCAAAGAAGTAAGGTTGAGGGACTCTTTCACGTCAAGTCTAAGAGGAGAAATTTTCTTAATTGTGGCTATTCTGGCTGGCTTTTTTTATTCTAGTCGAAAAAAGCGGACTTCTATAAACTAGGGACAGCTTGACCTTTGGGGGTGATGCCCGATCCCATCATACTTCATCTTTATGATAAATGCTGTATCACTAATAATTGTATCTCTATTTTGTTCTTAACTTGATTAATTATACTTACTGATGATGATTAAATTTTCTGCTGAAGACTGTCTAGTTTTAGTGGTTGATGATGTCAGTAAAAATCTCCAATTGGCTCTGGGGATTCTTAATTCTGCTGGTTATGCCACCATTTTTGCTAGTAGTGTCAAACAGGCAATAGAACGAGTAAAAACTGCTAATCCTGACCTAATTCTTCTTGACTTAATGATGCCAGATATGGGGGGAATAGAACTTTGTCGAAGGCTAAAAACTGACACTTTATACGCTCATATACCAATTATCTTTGTGACAGATAGTAAGGAAAAAGAAGATATTATCAATGCTTTTAATTCTGGGGCTGTGGACTATGTAAATAAACCATTTCATAGTTGGGAACTGTTAGCCAGAGTTAAAATTCATTTAGAAATGAAAAAAACTCAAGAAGAACTTAAAAATATCAATTCTCAACTAGAAAAGCTAGTCAGAACTGATAGCCTAACCGGGGTCAATAATCGTCGAGAGATTCTCTCCTTGGGTGAGAAAGAATTTCAACGATGTCGTCGTTATCATCGTTATTTTTCACTTTTAGTCATCGATATGGACTATTTTAAACATATTAACGATACCTTTGGTCATATACTAGGAGACAAAACTTTAATTACTGTGGCTGGGGCAATTAAAAACTGTCTGCGTCAAGTGGATAGTTTTGGGCGCTTTGGGGGTGAGGAATTTGTCGCTATTCTCCCAGAAACTAATCTTGAGGATGCCGGAACCTTAGCCCGGCGCATTTGTCAAGTAATTAACAAGTTAAATATTGAAATTGATCGACAAAAAGTGCGAGTTACTGCTAGTATTGGTGTGGCAACATTTAGCCCTGAAGATAATAATCTGGAAGAGGTGATCGAGCGGGCAGATCGTGCCATGTTCGCTGCTAAAAATCAAGGTAGAAATCGAGTTAGTTTAGGTAAAACAGTATGAAAAATTTATTATTTATTCTTGGTTTTTTGCTCTTAGGTGTAGCCCCAAGTTTTAGCGCCGATCTCGATACAATTATACGCCGGGGAAAATTAATTGTCGCTGTCAAAAATAATCTCCCTCCCCTCGCTTTCCTTGATTCTCAGGGCAATCTGCAAGGATTGGAAATCGACATCGCTAAACGTCTAGCTGAAGAAATTCTCGGTTCTGACAGTGCTATTATTCTCAAACCCGTTAGTAATCAAGAACGTTTACAGGTGGTTATTGATGATCGGGTGGATTTGGCGATCGCTCGTGTGGCGATTACTCCCGCACGTCAGCGTCTCGTGGATTTTAGCCCCTTTTATTACCTCGATAGCAGTGGTTTTGTGACAAAAAACCTGCAATTTCAGCGTTTAGAAGACCTAGCTAATTCTAGAATCGCCGTACTCAACGGCTCGACGACAATCGCCCTTGTGCGTTCCCATTTACCTAACGCTACCCTGCGCGGGGTTGCTTCCTATCAAGAAGCTTTAAATTTACTGGAAACGGGGGAAATAGACGCTTTTGCGGCTGATAATAGCCTTTTAACTGGTTGGGTGCAGCAATTCCCCAATTATCGTCAATTACCGATCCAGTTGGGGGCGATCGCTCTAGGAGTCGTTCTCCCTAAAGGTTTACAGTACCAAAGTCTCCGAGAACGCGTCAATCAAGCGATCGAGCGGCTAGAATCCACCGGCTGGTTAGTAGAACGGGTGAACTATTGGGGCTTACCCCTGAGAATTCGGGAAATGGGGAGATAGGTTGATGGGAGTGGGAATTATGAATTATGAATTATGAATTATGAATTATGAATTATGAAGTGGGGAGCGCCGGAGTTGGGAGCAGGGAGCA
Source organism: Microcystis sp. M061S2 (assembly GCF_020245605.1). Lineage (NCBI taxonomy): Bacteria > Bacillati > Cyanobacteriota > Cyanophyceae > Chroococcales > Microcystaceae > Microcystis > Microcystis sp. M061S2. Next base: position 61,373 of record NZ_JADBUP010000009.1, read on the forward strand.
GCGAGTTTTTTGCTGTGAACAGTGAACAGTAAACAGTAATCAGTGAACTGAAAACTCACATCTGAAAACTCACATCTGATCACTGATCACTGATCACTGACTAAATCCTGCTATAATTTGGGGGAATAAGTATAAAAATATTAATTGCTCGATCGCTAATTATGGAAGATACCCTGCCGCTTATTTACGTTTCTGGATTGCTAATTTTCGTGATCGGTTTAGGAATTTTTGTCATCGTGCAAATCTTTAAAACCCGTCGAGTGGAAGGAACTTTTAACAAGCTACAAAAGAAATTGCAAAACGAAAAAGGTACAGCTAAAGATTACTATGAGTTAGGGAGTCTCTATCTCGATAAAAAACTCTATGTTCAAGCATTGAGCTTACTACAAAAGGCTTTAAAAATCTCTGGGGAAGAAAGCATCGAACCAGAAAATCAAGCCCTAATCTACAATGCGATTGGTTTTTCTTATTTTGCCCAAGAACAATTAGAATTAGCGATTCGTAACTACAAAGAAGCAATTAAACTTTATCCTGAATACTCGATCGCTCTCAATAATCTTGGCAATGTTTACGAAAAGAAACAAATGGCTAAAAAAGCTCTCGAAACCTACGAAGAAACTCTCAAATTTGATCCTAATAATACCGTAGCGAAAAAGCGGGCCGAATCCCTGCGTAAACGCTTCGCTGAATCGAAATAGTTTTGACTACTATCAAATTCTTTTTAGAGCTCGAAGAATCTTCGATCTCTTTCTTTATTTCAAGCCATAAAACACCACGATTAAAACTGGGGTTAAAATCGTCAAAATTAAATTTAGGGGTGCACCCAAACGGGTAAAATCGAGGAATTTATAGCCGCCTGGTGCATAAACCATGGTGTTAGTTTGATAGCCAATCGGTGTTAGATAACTATTAGAAGCAGCAAAGGTGACAGCATACATAAAAGCCAAAGGATTTAAACCCAAAGTTTTCGCCACTTCCACGGCGACGGGAATCATTAAAACCACGGCGGCGTTATTAGAGAGGATTTCAGTCAAAAATGAGGTAATTAGATAGAAGAAAACTAAGATCCAAAACCCCGAAAGATGGCCGCCGATAGCCACTAAATTATCTGCTAACCATTTAGTCGTTCCCGAGTTATCCATGGCAGTACCCAGGGGAATTAAACCCGCTAATAAAAAGATAATATCCCAACGAATGGAACCATAGACTTCCCCCGGTTTTAGACAGCCAGTAATTACCATTAAAACCACCCCAACTAAACTGGTGACGAGAATTGGTTGAATATCAAAAGCAGCAATAATAATCACTAACAAAGTAATTATTAAAGCAATAATCCCCTTGTCCTTTCGCAGGGATTCGATATCTTTTTCTTCTAAGACTAATAATTCTCGCGTGGTTTGTAAGCCAATAAAACTCTGTTTTGGTCCTTGAACTAAGAGCAAGTCGCCAAATTTTAAAGGAATTTTCCCTAATCTTCCTTGCAGTAATTCTGAACCACGCCGAATCGCTAAAACCGTTGCGTTATAACGCTGACGGAATTTCAAATCTTTTAAAGTTGTCCCAATTAAACGGGAATTAGAGAGAATCAAAACCTCGGCTAATTTTTCCTCACCTGTAGTAATTGTCGATTCAATATCTCCTTTCTGAAATTTGACATCGGCAAAGATTTCTAAGCCTCGTTCATCTTTAATTTTTAATAGTTCTTCCCGACTACTGTGAACGATTAAAATATCGCCAGCATTGAGAACTTTATCGGCTAAAGGTTGGGATAAATGTACCTTATTTCTGATTAATTCCAACACATCAAAATTAAACTTTCTTTGTAGTCCACTTTGGGATAAAGTTTGACCGATAAGATTAGAACGAGGGCTAATAATTACCTCACTCAGATATACTTTAGAACCATAATCATCCTCTAAAAATTCCCCGGTGGAAGATTTGCGATCGGGTAGTAATTTCGGGGCAAAAATTGTTAAATAAATCAAACCTGCCAAAAAAGTGACTAATCCTAAAGCAGTGAATTGAAATAAGCTAAATTCCCCATAACCCAGCTTGGCAGAAATACCACTAGCGAGAATGTTAGTAGAAGTCCCCACCACGGTAATCATCCCCGCTAAAACCGTCGCGTAGGAAAGGGGAATTAATAACTTAGAAGGAGAAATTTTTTGTTTTTTACACCAATCTTCGACGATGGGTAAAAAGATCGCCACCACTGCCGTGTTATTAATAAAAGCACTAATCGGCCCCACTAATGCCCCTAGGACAAATACCTGTTGGTGGGGACTTTTGCCCCCCCAAACCAGCAAGCGATCGCGAATCACTTGAATCACTCCCGTGCGGGTAATTCCGGCACTAAGTACAAACATCGCCATCACTGTCACCGTGGCAGAACTACTAAATCCGGCGATACCTTCTTCGGGAGTAACTAAACCCAAAAGAATCAGGACAATCGCCACGCATAAAGCGGTTAAATCTACCGGTAGCCATTCCGCCACGAAAGCGACTAAAGCAACGACTAAAACCGTTAAAGTCAGAATAATTGGTGTTGGCATTGATTTATTTTTTCGTCATGAACCAGCGAATAAATAACTTCTCTAACTCAATCCAAACAAACATTAAGGCGCTAAATCCAAAACAGATTAATAATTCTGTGCCACTAATCCATTGAGTACCGAAGAAGCTTTGTAGGGGAGGAGCATAAATTAACAACAATTGTAGGATCGTTGTCAAGCCCACGGCGGCGATAATGTAAGGATTAGAGAAGGGATTCATTTGCACAGCTAACTGGGTATGGGAACGCACCGCTAAAGCATGACCCATTTGTGCTAAACAGAGGGTAGTAAATACCATGGTTTTCCAGCGTCCGGGATCTCCGATTTCGGGGGTTGCCTGAGTATATTGGTAAGCCCAAGCCATCATAATAATGGTCAGAATCGCAAACACCACACCGATGCGAATCATATACCAACCCAAACCGCGGGCGAAAATGCTTTCCCGGGGGCTAAAAGGTGGACGTTTCATCACATTAGGTTCAGCGGGTTCCATTGCCAGAGCCAGAGCCGGTAAACCGTCGGTGACAAGGTTCATCCAGAGGATTTGCAAGGGAGAAAGGGGTACACCGCCTAAACCGAGCAGCGGAGCCGCCGCAATCGTTAAAACCTCGCCAATATTACTGCCGAGAATGTATTTAATAAAGCGCCGAATGTTACTGTAAACCACGCGCCCCTCTTCGGTGGCAGCGACGATGGTGGCAAAATTATCATCCAGCAAAATCATATCGCTGGCTTCTTTGCTGACATCGGTTCCCGTAATCCCCATGGCGATGCCGATATCCGCTTGTTTTAGTGCCGGAGCATCATTGACTCCATCCCCCGTCATGGCGACAAATTTGCCCCGTTTTTGCAGGGCTTGGACGATTCTCAGCTTATGTTCGGGAGAAACGCGAGCATAGACGCTCACACCATCTACCTCTGCCTCTAGGTCATTCTGAGACATTTTTTCTAATTCTTTACCCGTGATTACTCGCTCCCCGGCAGCAGCAATGCCTAATTCAATGGCGATCGCCTTGGCCGTTAATTGGTGATCCCCGGTAATCATAATCGGACGAATTCCCGCTTGACGACAGAGAGCAACCGCTTCTTTAACTTCTTTGCGGGGTGCATCGAGCATTCCCACCAATCCCAACCAAACCAGGGATTGTTCCTCACTATCTTCTCTTTCCGCTTCTGGCACTTCTGTCATCGGTTTATAGGAAAAACCTAAGACTCGTAGGCCATTACCCGCCATTTCGTCATTTTGTGCCAAAATACGGCTTCTTTGTTCAGATGTTAAGGGTTGACTTTCCGCCCCAACTTGGATCAGAGAACAACGTTCGAGAATTAATTCCGGTGATCCTTTGGTAAACATTAAATAGGCAGAATCCCCCAAACCTAACTGGGCATTCTCACAGATTACTGACATTCTCTTTCTTTCGGAAGAAAAGGGAAATTCGCCTAAACGAGGGCTTTTTGGTGCCAATGCTTCCCGATATAGTCCTCCTTTACCCGCTAACGTCAGTAAAGCTCCTTCGGTGGGATCGCCTAAAATTGACCATTCTTGAGCTTTATTTTGCAAAAGTGCATCATTACACAGCACACAAGCCGTTAAAATTGCCTGTAGTTCGGGATCACTTTCACTAGCACCATTAAACTCACCGATGGGCGCGTAACCTTCCCCTGTGACAGTAATTGTCTGCCCGGAAGTATTGACTTTCTGCACCACCATTTTATTTTGAGTTAAAGTTCCGGTTTTATCGGAGCAAATCGTCGTTACCGAGCCTAAGGTTTCCACTGCCGGCAATTTACGAATTAAAGCTTGTCTTCTCACCATTCTTTGGGTTCCAATTGCCAAAGTCACCGTTACCACTGCCGGTAAACCTTCGGGAACAACGGCCACAGCCATACTGAGGGAAGTTTCGAGGAATGATTCAAAAAACTGCCAACCAAAGCGAATTACGCCACCAAGCACGACTACAGCCACTAAAGCTAGGGAACTACTCACTAAAACGTTACCTAACTGCGACATTCGCTGCTGTAGGGGAGTTGGTTCACTTTCTACTCCTTGCAACAAAGCGGCGATTTTACCGATTTCCGTATCCATTCCCGTCCTGGTAATCGCCACTTTCCCTCGCCCTTGTACTACTTCCGTACCCTGATAGACGAGGTTAATGCGATCGCCCAAAGAGGCATCTTCCGGTAAAACCTTCTGTGCTTGTTTATTCACCGATTCCGCTTCCCCCGTGAGGGCAGCTTCCCGGATTTGCAGGTTTTGTGCTTCTAATAATCTGCCATCGGCGGCAATTTGTACCCCCGCTTCCAGTAACATGATATCCCCGGGTACAAGTTCCTTAGCCGCCACTTCAAAGGTGCTACCATTACGAATAACCCGGACTTTCGGCGAGGATAACTGCTTAAGGGCTGCTAATGCCTTTTCTGCCCGACTTTCCTGTAAATATCCTAAAATACCGTTTAAAATAACAATCGTAAAAATAGCGATCGCATCTTTGGGAAATTCCCCTTTTTTCAGATCCAAAACCGCCGAAACCACCGCCACGGCGATCAGCATCACTAACATAATGTTAGTAAACTGTTCCCAAAGAATCATTAACGGGCTACGTCCCCCCGTTTCTTTTAGTTCATTTAACCCGAAAATATCCTTTCTTTTAACAATTTCCGCCTCGATTAAGCCGGTTTCCCCATTGGTTCTCAGTATTTCTAGGGTTTGTTCCCCAGTTAAATTATGCCAAGCACGATTATTCTCTATTTCCGAGACTTGAGGTGACGTAGTGGGAAAAGTCATAGCGATCGATTGAAGAGGGTGTACGCGTGAACTAAAAAGGTAAGCGAATTAAGCTAATTACATATCACAATATCAGTTATCAGTTATCAGTGACCAGTAAGCAGTTATCAGTGACCAGTTATCAGTAAGCAGTCAGCAGTTATCAAGGAAGTGGGGAGACCACTTCGTGCGCGTTGCGGGGGGAGAATAAATAAAAATAATCTCCTGTCTCCTGCCGACCGCCTTCTCGACAATCTGAAAAAAATGTAACGAAATGTGAAGTATAATAGCGAATGTGATAGAGACAAAACATTAGAGAGTAGATAGGAAACGATGCGAGTTGCGATCGCTGGTGCGGGACTAGCCGGATTATCTTGTGCGAAATACCTTGTCGATGCGGGACATACGCCCATCGTACTGGAACGTCGCGATGTATTAGGGGGAAAAATTGCCGCTTGGAAAGATGCCGATGGGGACTGGTACGAAACCGGTTTACATATCTTCTTTGGTGCTTATCCCAATATGCTGCAATTATTCCAAGAATTAGGCATAGAAGATCGCCTACAGTGGAAAGAACACTCGATGATCTTCAATCAGCCGGAAAAACCGGGGACCTATTCGCGGTTTGACTTCCCAGATATTCCCGCCCCAATTAACGGTATTGTTGCCATTCTTCGCAATAATGATATGTTAACTTGGGAGGAAAAAATTAAATTTGGACTCGGTTTAATTCCTGCCATTGTTAAAGGCCAAAGTTACGTCGAGGAGATGGATCAATATTCTTGGTCGGAATGGTTAGAGAAGCAAAACATCCCGTCTAGGGTAGAAAAAGAAGTGTTTATCGCTATGTCGAAAGCCCTAAACTTTATCGATCCTAACGAGATTTCCGCCACGATTCTACTAACAGCCCTCAACCGCTTTTTACAGGAGAAAAACGGCTCAAAAATGGCTTTTCTCGACGGTTCACCCACGGAAAGACTCTGCCAACCTTTAGTCGATTACATCAGCTCTAGAGGTGGCGAAGTGCGCTTGAATGCCCCTTTAAAAGAAATTCTGTTAAATGAAGATGGCACAGTTAAAGCCTTCTTAATGCGCGGTTTAGACGGTGGGGAAGATTATCTTTTTGAAGCCGATATTTATGTTTCGGCGATGCCTGTAGATCCTTTAAAAGTTTTGATGCCTAAGCGTTGGCAAGAAGATAAATTCTTTCAAAAATTAGAAGGATTAGAAGGAGTTCCCGTCATTAATTTACACCTCTGGTTTGATCGCAAACTAACCGACATCGATCATTTATTATTCTCCCGTTCGCCCTTACTCAGTGTTTATGCTGACATGAGCAACACCTGTAAAGAATACGCTAACCCCGATCGCTCGATGTTAGAATTAGTTCTCGCTCCCGCTCAGGATTGGATTAGCAAATCCGATGAAGAAATTATCGCCGCCACGATGAAAGAACTAGAAAAACTCTTTCCCCAACATTTTACTGGCGATAATCCCAGTCAATTGTTAAAATATCATCTGGTGAAAACTCCCCGATCAGTTTATAAAGCCACCCCTGGCCGACAAGCTTATCGACCTTCTCAAAAAACTCCGATCGAGAATTTTTATCTCGCCGGTGACTATACCATGCAAAAATATTTAGGAAGCATGGAAGGAGCGGTTTTATCGGGGAAATTAGCGGCAGCAGTGATCAGCAAAGATCACCCCGCAGCACCGCTAAACCCCAATAAAACCCAATCTACACCAGTGTCCAGCGCTCGTTAATTCTCTGGCTAGGGACTAATGACGAAAATGGCCTTGAGTGAGACAATGCTATATCATTAGCCACAGTTCGCCGTTAATCTAAGTCAATCATTCCGCCCCAGCAGAATGCTCCAATTGCCAAAACCGACCCACCCCACCAAACCCCTCGTCTCCCTTGCGGAGTCCTACGAACTCTGTCGCCGGATTACAGAGAAGTATTCCAAAACGTTTTATCTCGGTACTCTCCTGATGCCGAAAGCAAAACGTCAAGCGATCTGGGCAATTTATGTCTGGTGTCGTCGTACCGATGAACTGGTCGATGGACCCCAAGCCCGGTTAACTACACCTGAAACCCTTGATTTATGGGAAAAACAGCTAGAAACAGTCTTTTCTGGGGTTGCCCTTGAGGATGCCGATGTCGCTCTCGTGGATACTCTAGAAAAGTTCCCCATGGATATCCAACCCTTTCGGGATATGATCGCCGGGCAACAGATGGACCTCTATCGCAGTCGTTATCAAACCTTTGATGAACTAAAACTGTACTGCTATCGGGTGGCGGGGACGGTGGGGTTAATGTCCAGCGCCGTGCTAGGATTAGAAGATGGCGATCGCTCGGCCCCTTGGCGACGCAATCAAAGCGTCTATATCCCTCAAGAAGAAGCGATCGATCTCGGTATTGCCAATCAATTAACCAATATTTTGCGGGATGTGGGGGAAGATGTCCATCGTGGGCGGATTTATCTACCTTTAGAGGATTTAGATCGTTTTAACTACAGCGAAGACGATTTACTCAAAGGGGTTAATGATCACCGTTGGCAGGCGTTAATGCGCTTCCAAATTGAGCGGGCCCGTTATTACTACGATTCCGCCGAAAGGGGGATTCGCGCCCTTAATCCCGATTCCCGTTGGCCAGTTTGGGCGGCTTTACTGCTTTATCAAGGCATTTTAGACGTAATTGAAGCAAATAATTATGATGTCTTCGCCCGTCGTGCCTTCGTGCCTTTACCTAAGAAAATGCTCTATTTACCCGTGGCTTGGTTGCGATCGCAAGCGTTATAAAAATTCGACGGGTTTTGCTGCTTGCCGACTCCACCCGTCGAGTCTCAACTATTAAGTTTTCCCAATTCAGCTGCTTAACTTGGGTTGGCTTTTTCAGCGCGATTTAGGAGTCACCAACCAGAAAGGTCCAGTTTCCGTGCAGGGAACATCTCGATCGGTTTCGTAAACCACAAGACCATCTTGCCGATCCAAAACTAAGGCTTCTCCTAGACGGACGTAGGATATAAACGGGACAAGATAGCGGACGACAGGCTCATCGCTACAGGCCGGCAACACCCGATCATTAAAATACTCGTATCCCACATCCTCGACGCTTTCATAGTAGCGGACGCTGAGCTCATCGAGCGCTTTCCCCGGAAAGCGGTATTGGATAGCTGACCAGAGAAATTCTGGCAGCGGTCGATCGGGCGATAATAATGTTCCAGATTTCATGGCTTTTCCCCCTAAAACCAAAGGAAGCGGGGAACTCTGACAAATGCCGTCCCGATCGGGACTATTGGCTTCCGCTCCCTACCCCGGCAATTTTTTACTAGGGATGGGAGCTGGCGCGGGGAGTTCCCTTGTATTCATTGTAACAAATTTCCCCGCAAGGGTTCGGGGCGATACCGTGAGAACAGGTTCTCTGGATTTTTCGTTACAAAGATTGACAAATTTATCCCTTTATTTTGGCGATAATAATAATTACCAGGCGACAAGCCAGAACAAATAATGGAAATAGGGAAAGACGGACGAGGATGGGACTAACTAACTAGCAATGATGATAGCGAGAAAAGAAGTGGTTTAGTAGTGTCGAATTCTCGTTCCCGATCATTTAGGAGGTAGGAAAGATGACAATTTATGTCACCCGCGAGGGGGATAAACTGGTGGCCGATTCCCCACTGGAATTGGTGGAAAAATTACAACAATGTCAGGGCAGAATGACGGAAACAAGACAGGACTTCATGACTCGGATGGCCGCACAGATGGTAGCTAGCCAAGGCGTTACTGTTCCCATCACCGATCCGGAGAATTTTATCGCCGAGCTAATCCACAACGATTTTCTGAGCGTGGTGGACAGTATTGATGGCTAAAAGTCGGCCGGGGAATTGGCGGCAAAACTTAGCCCCTAGGGTTCCTAACACTCACTCAACCCCACTACCCTAGGTCAAAAAGCAAAATTTCCGAGTCTTCTAGGGATTGAATAGCCAAAGAAGTTTCCTCGCTAATTGCCGCTCCATCCCCCGCTCGTAAATGCACGCCATTTAGGTTTATTTGCCCTCTAGCCACCTGTAACCAGCCATAACGACCTACATCTAAGGAATGGGTGAGGGACTGGTCTAGGGGCAAAATTCCCGCATAGAGATTAACATCTTGATGGATTTTGACTGCATTACCCGCACCGGTGGGAGAGGCGATTAATTGTAAGGTATGGGGAGAAAATTTGATCGCTTTTTGTTCATAACTGGGTTCTAGGTTTTTTGGGTCGGGAATAATCCAAATTTGCAGAAGATGGAGGGGATTAGTGGCAGAATGATTAAATTCACTGTGTTTTATTCCTGTTCCTGCGCTCATCCGTTGAATTTCACCGTGTCGAATCACGGAACCCGTGCCGAGACTGTCTTGGTGTTCTAGTTCTCCCTCCAAAACATAGGTTAAAATCTCCATATCGTGGTGTCCGTGGGTGTGAAATCCTTTTCCCCCAATCACTTTATCCTCATTAATAACTCTTAGACTCCTAAAATTAATCTGTTGGGGATCATAATATTGGGCAAAAGAAAAAGTATGATAGGTATCCAACCAACCATAGTTAGCGTGGCCTCTTTCCTCCGCTTTGCGTATAGTAATCATCGGTTTTCCTCTTTTTTATCTCTATTATATTCTCAAGGCTTTTTGCTAGATCAACTAAGGATAGCTGATGGGTTTTGTTATCCCTTTTCTGTCAGAGGAGGGATAGGAAGTGTAGATAGTCACGGCAAGCGCATCTTAACAATCCTTGACAAAATCAACCTAGAGGTCGATTTGGGTATATTTGGGTAGAATTTGCCCTCTCAATTGTTAAGCAACAATCGACCAAATAGGTCAAGTTTGTAACTATTCTGATTGACTGCTATCATTTGAAATGCCTACACAGCAAGCGGCTGACAAAATTAGCCAATTATCAACAGCGTTTGAGCTACGCTTACCCGGGTAAATAGTGTAATAAAACTTAATAAATTATCCTGATTTATAACTTGACAAGAAAAATTATTACTGTAGAATTGCAGGAAAGAATGTAGTTACTCGAAGGAGTTTCAGTCAAATGATTAATACTCGCTTAAAACCCGTCACTACGGGTCTCATTGGTGCTGTGGGTTTGGGGGTTGCTTTATTAGGGATGCCAGAAGGAGCGAAAGCTGTAGATATAAAGGCAGGCCGCGACTATTTTGAGACAAATCCCTCAAATACGACTGTTACTATACCTGGTATAGGTGTCGTTCCGCTTCAAGGATCTCCCATTACTCCAGCCCCATTTCCAGGTTTTCCTGTTGATACCATTCTTGAAAGAATTGGAGATTGTACCTTCGATGAGGGATTAGGCGATCTAAATCCAAACTCTTGTACAGTTGGTCTAAAAATCATCGCTTTGAGTGTAAAATCGGCTAGTCCTGTTGGTCTTCCTGGTGGTGGACAATCATTCATTTTCATTACCTTAAATGGTGCCCAAAGTGAAGGAACCATTACAATTAACAATAATAATACTTGGGAGGCAAACCTACCAGTTAAAGCGGTTGCTAAAGATGAAAATGGAGGGGTGTTAGCATCTTTTGGTCCATCACAACTGATAGGGAGTGGTACTTGGAGTATTAATCCGGACACGCGTAACTTTTTACCTATCACGACCATCCCATTTACAGGGCCAGAAGAGACTCATGGTTTTCTTAGAGTTCTTGATATTCCTCCTGTACCCGAACCTTCAACTGTATTAGGCTTAATTGCGGTGGGTTTAAGCTCAATAGTCGGATTTAAAGGCAAAAAAGAGCAAAAATAAGCCTTCGATCGCTTCTTTTTTACCAAGAAAAAGCCCCCCATTGGGGGCTGAGGAAGAATGTAGTTACTTCTTGGAGTATAGCAAATCATGTCGAGAACTGGCAAATATAGCTCGATTTTTGTTTATTGTTGCGGTAAAAACGCCTAACTGTAGCATTTGGGCAGATTACTTCATAAGTTGCAGTTCAGCTGGCTTGAGCGAGATTTCAGGTCAAACTTAAGCCAAATCTCGCCAATCTATCCCTAAATCTTGTAATTTCCGAGCCATCTTTTCTGCCACTTCTTCAGGGGTGGGAACAAGTTTACCTTCAGGGGTAAAAAAGCGTAATTGGCTGTCATGAATCCCTAAAAATAATTCTAACTGTTGACTCCATAACCAGCCCTGTTCATTCGCTGCAATTTCTTCGTATTTTCCTACCATCAACTGAAAACCCTTAAATTCTAAACTATTGGGATCAAACCAAAAATAGTTAGGAGTCCGGAAAGTTTCCTGATAAATTTCTTTCTTGAGACCTCGATCAGTTTCTGCCGTTGAATCAGACAAAATCTCGATGATGACATGGGGATATTTCCCCTCTTCTTCCCACACTACCCAACTTTTACGCGGTTTTCTTGCTACTCCCAAAACCACAAAAAAATCAGGACCCCTAAAATATTCTGATTTACGTTGATTGGGACTGTAATAAATAGTCAGATTACCAAAAGCATAGAAATCTTGGCGGTCTTTCCATAATAACTCTAGTGATTGGATCAAAAGCATCAATTGACGCAGATGTAACTCTGTTTCCATAGGGGGTTCATCACTCAGTAAATCACTTTTGGGAAAGATAATTTCCTTTAACTCATCTTCAACAATAACCATGACGACCACTCAATTATTTAATCTTCCCTATTTTAGCTCTTCAGTAGAGCGTTCTACTGTTTCCTATCAACCTAATCGTTTAGCAGGATTACGACGCTTTGCCATAGCGATTACCTTTCTCAATATTTTAGGTCATACTGTCCTCGGATTTGAACAATCTTGGGCGCAACCTCTGGTGGCTTTAGCAACAGGTTACAGCGTAGAATTATTATTAGAAAGCGTTGATGCTGGGGTAAATGGCTTTAAACCTAGATATTTAGGAAGTATCGGTCAGTTTATCGATTTTCTGCTTTCTGCCCATATTACCTCATTAGCGATCGCTATGTTACTCTATGCTAATGAGCGTTTATTTCCGATTATGTTTGCAGTAGCGGTGGCTATCGGATCTAAAGCAATTTTTCGGTTAAAAGTGGCGGATAAAACCCGTCATTTTCTCAATCCTTCTAATTTTGGTATTAGCGTTACCTTACTCTTATTTCCCTGGATTGGCATCGCGCCCCCCTATCAGTTTACCGAGAATTTAAGCGGTTGGGCAGATTGGATTTTACCCGTCTTAATTGTTTGTACGGGAACGTTTTTAAATGCCCGTTTTACGCGTAAATTGCCTTTAATTGCCGGATGGTTAGGGGCTTTTATCTTACAAGCAATCCTTAGAAGTGCTATCTTTCACACAGCGTTAATCCCCGCCCTATTACCCATGACAGGGGTGGCTTTTGTCCTCTTTACTTTCTATATGGTAACGGATCCGGGAACAACACCGATTAACCCCCGTGAGCAGATAATTTTTGGGGCATCTGTAGCCGTTGCTTATGGCATTTTGATGTCCTTTCATCTTGTTTTTGGGATGTTTTTCGGATTGACACTGGTGTGTTGTTTCAGAGGTTTGATTTTAGCGTTTGAACCCTTAAAAGCAAAATTACCCCTAGTACAGGCTTCCAGCCTGTTATCAAGTCCTTAACCAATATATTATGCGGTTTTTGTGGGCAAAGCCCACCCTACAGCTTTTAGCTACAAACTACAAATGAAAAGGGCGTAAGCCTTACGCTCCTACAGTAACATTCTCCTGGTCATTGACTATGAAAGCTTCTCCTCAAATTGCTATTGTTGGTATGGCTTGTCTTTATCCTGATGCCGATTCTCCACAGGAATTATGGGAAAATGTCCTGTCTCAGCGTCGCGCATTTCGTCGCTTTCCCTCAGAGCGATTATCGTTAAGTGACTACTATTCTCCCGATAAAAGCACCCCCGATGTCATTTATTCGACTCAAGCTGCCGTTATTGAGGGCTATGAATTCGATCGCATTGCTTATAAAGTGGTGGGGAGTACCTTTCGTTCGGCTGATTTAGCCCACTGGTTAGCCTTAGATATTGCGTCTCAGGCGTTGAATGATGCGGGATTTCCCAACGGAAAGGGGTTAAATAAAGAAACAACCGGAGTTTTACTGGGAAATACCCTCACAGGCGAGTTATCGCGGGCTAATACCTTAAGACTGCGTTGGCCCTATGTGCGTCATAGGGTAGAAGAACAATTATTAAAAGAAGGATTATCGGACAAAGAACGGCAAATTTTCTTAAATGAATTAGAAAATCGCTTTAAAGAACCCTTTGAACCGATTGGAGAGGAGTCTTTAGCGGGAAATCTCGCGAATACGATAGCGGGGAGAATTTGTAATTATTTTGACTTAAAAGGGGGCGGATATATCGTCGATGGGGCTTGTAGTTCCTCTTTACTGGCAGTAGCGAATGGTTGTTCGGCTTTAGTCGCTCAAGATTTAGATATCGCTTTAGTCGGGGGTGTGGATATTAGTATGGACCCTTTTGAGTTGGTGGGTTTTGCCAAAACGGGAGCCTTAGCCTCTGGGGAGATGAAAGTGTATGATCAAGGGTCTAATGGGTTTATTCCGGGGGAAGGCTGCGGTTTTTTGGTGTTAATGCGTCATGAGGATGCCCTAGCCCAAAATAAACGGATTTATGCTGTTATTCAAGGTTGGGGGATTTCTTCCGATGGCAAAGGCGGAATTACTCGTCCAGAAGTGGAAGGACAGTTATTGGCTTTAAATCGCGCCTATAAACGGGCTGAATTTACGGGGGATACTATAGCTTATTTTGAAGGCCATGGTACGGGAACGGCGGTGGGTGATGGAACCGAATTAGAAGTTTTATCTCGTATTCATCCAGATACGGTAAATAAAGCCGTTATTGGTTCAATTAAAGCGAATATTGGCCATACTAAGGCGGCGGCAGGGATAGCAGGGTTAATTAAGGCGACTATGGCGGTTCATCGTCAAATTTTACCACCAGTGACGGGATGCGATCGCCCTCAGGCTCGGTTAACCGAAGACAAGGCAAGATTACAGGTATTAAAAGAGGGGAAAATCTGGCCAAATTCCTTACCTTTACGGGCAGCAGTGAGTGCCATGGGTTTTGGGGGCATTAACAGTCATATTATCATCGAGGGATTAAGTCAGATTCGTCGTCACACTCTAACGCCACAGGAACAAAAATTAATCCATTCTCCCCAAGATGCGGAGTTATTCCTATTGAGTGCAAATAGTCAAGAAGACTTACAAGCACAGGTTAATCGGTTATTAAATATTGTTCCTCGCATATCCCAGTCAGAAATGACCGATCTTGCCGTTGAATTAGCGAAAAAGGTAAATCCTCATTTACCCTATCGTCTGGCCATTATTGCATCTTCCCCCGATAGCTTAACCAATCACCTTGTAGGAGCGCAAGGCTTGCGCTCGTTGATCCCCGCCGGTCAAAATTTAGATAATATCTTTACCAATCACGAAAAACAGATCAATAAAATAGGTTTTCTCTTTCCGGGGCAATCCGCACCAGTTTATCTTCATGGGGGACTCTGGGAAAGACGTTTTCCTGTGATTAAACAATTATATAACAAGGCTCAGTTAGCCAAGGGTAAGGATAACACGGTGACGAATATTGCTCAACCGGCGATCATTACGGCTTGCCTAGGGGGGTTACAACTCTTAGAAAACTTAAATATTAAAGCAGATTTAGCCATAGGACACAGTTTAGGGGAATTATGCGCTTTATTTTGGGCAAATGCCTATGATAAGACTCAATTAATTAATCTAGCTAAAATTCGCGGTCAAGCAATGGCACAACTGGGCCACCCAACAGGTAGAATGGCCAGCATTAACGCCGATGCAGAAACGGTTAAAAGTTTATTAAATGGACGTATCGTTGAGATTGCGGGATTAAATTCACCCTATCAGACAATAATCTCAGGAGAGGCCTTAGGGATTAAAGATGTTGTTGAAAAAGCCCAAAATCAAGGCATTAAAACCGTTTATTTGCCTGTCTCCCACGCTTTCCATTCTCCCCTAGTGGCCCGGGCTGTGCAACCCTTAGAAGATTATTTACAAACTTATCCCTTAAATTCCCTACAAAGAACGGTTATTTCTACCGTAACGGGCGAAAAATTGCCATTAAATACCGACTGGCGCTCGCTTTTGTTAGAACAAATGACCTCACCGGTGCGCTTCATCGATGCAGTCAAGTCAGCAGAGAAAGAGGTTGATTTATTCATTGAAGTGGGTTCTGGTTCGATATTAAGCCGTTTAGTGGCAGATATAACGGATATTCCCGTAATTTCTCTCGATAGCAGTAGTGAGTCTTTACAAGGGTTATTGAAAACGGTTGCAGTGATGTTTGTTAATGGTGTCAAGGTTAACTATCAAGGGTTATTTGAAGATAGATTTAGTCGTCCCTTTCATTTAGACTATCAACCCCATTTTATTGCCAATCCATGTGAGATCAAGGCAAAGGGCAAAAGTCAACAGGCAAAAGTAGAGAATATTGATCTTTTATTACCTAATCATAGCCAAAACCTGAAACCTGAAACCTCAAACCTGAAACCTGAAACCTCAAAAATTGAAGTTATTCGTCAATTGGTGGCACAAAAAACAGAGTTACCCCTAGAAACCATTGAAAATCATCATCGCTTGTTGGCGGATCTGCACCTTAATTCTATCAGTGTCAGTCAATTAGTGATCGAAGCAGCGCGTCAGTTAGACTTATCTCCTCCCCATTCACCGACAGATTATGCCAATGCAACTATTCAGGATCTAGCAGCAGCTTTAGAAGAATTAGGCAAAAATAATCCCCAAATTCCTCAAGAATCAATCCCTATGGGTGTTGATAATTGGCTGCGTGCGTTTACGGTTGAATTAATCGAAAAACCGTTAATTAAATCAGATAAAAAGCAAATAAATCGAAAAAAAGCGGGAAATTGGCATATTATCGCCCATGCTGATCATCCTTTATTGCCTAACTTATCTGTTTTACAACCCACCTTAAAGCATGAGCAGGAAAAAGGGATTATTATTTGTTTAAAACCCTATCCTGATGAATCAGAAATTGATTTGCTTTTAAAAGGGGCAAAATTATCTATAAAAGAGAAAAAAACCTTGATTTTGATTCAACAAGGAGGAGGATATGCGTCCTTTGCAAGAACTTTTTATCTAGAAAATCGTCAAATTCCTACCTGTGTCATTGATATTCCTTTTCATCATCCCAATGCAGTTAATATCATTCTCTCAGAAATCACTGCAACCGATAGCTATACAGAAGTTTATTATGATGAAAACGGAAAACGGTTTGTTCGTCAATTAAACTTGTTAGGGTTAGAAAAAGATACCGATAACCCTAAGCAGAAAAAAGACCTAAAAAGGCCAAATAAAAGCAAAATCAAGGAGCTTCTTTTGGTGACGGGAGGAGGGAGAGGTATTGCCTCAGAATGTGCCTTATCCTTAGCTAAAGAAAGTAAAGCCACCTTAGCGATTTTAGGACGTTCTCAACCTGAAGATAACCGAGAATTAGCCGAAAATTTAGCAAGAATGAAGTCTGCAAACATCCAAGTCCATTATTATTCTTGTGATGTCAGTGATGCTGAGTCAGTTCAGCAAACTATCGCCGAAATTAAGACAAATTTAGGAGAAATTACGGGAATTTTACACGGTGCAGGGGTTAATACACCGAAATTAATTCAACATCTCGAACCAGAAGATTTCTTAGCAACTTTAGCCCCAAAAGTCAAGGGTTTGCAACATATCTTAACGGGAATTAACCCCGATTCTCTCAACTATTTAATCACCTTCGGTTCAATTATTGCCGAGACTGGATTGAAAGGAGAAGCAGACTATGGGTTAGCCAATGAATGGTTAGGGAATATTGTAGCGGAATTTAGTCGAAAATACCCTAATTGTCGCTGTTTAAACCTAGAATGGTCGGTTTGGTCCGGTATTGGCATGGGAGAACGTTTAGGAACAGTTGAAAAGCTAAGAAATGAAGGTATTACCCCTATTTCTCCCGATATTGGCATTAAATACTTACATTTACTTTTAAATCAATCCCTACCCACTGCCTCTGTCATCATCGCCGGGCGTTTTGGTGAACCGCCGACTTTAAGCTTAAAACCGCAAGAATTATCTTTTTTACGCTTTTTAGAGACAAAGAAAGTTCATTACACGGGAATTGAACTGATTACTGAAGCAGAATTATCCTTAGACAATGATCCTTATTTACAAGATCATGTTTATCAAGGAGAATACATTTTCCCCGGTGTCCTGGGGTTAGAAGCGATCGCGCAGGTGGCCACTGCATTACTCCCCACCTTAGCAAGGAAGGAGGATCAAACTCTTAACAAGGGGGAAAACCAAGATCCCCCTTCCGTCCCCCTTAACAAGGGGGAAACTGGAGGATTAAGGTTTGAATCGGTTAAATTTAACCGTCCGATCGTGGTTTCTGCCGATCAACCCTTAAAGATACAAATTGCTACCTTAATCACCGATTCTGGAAAGGTTAAGGCCGTTATTCGCTGTGCCAATACAGGGTTTAGTATCGATCATTTTGAAGCCATCATCAGCCATTCTTCTGTGGCGGAGCCAGACTGTCGCCCAATGATTCCCCCTGTCCCCCTTAAAGAAGGAAAAAATAACCCTCAAATTAATCCAGATACGGACTTATATGGTCATTTACTGTTCCATAAAGCAAGATTTCAACGAATTAAGGGTTATTCTCATCTCAAAGCAACCGAATGTATTGCAGAAATTAAGATTGAGCAAAAAACTGCTTGGTTTAGTCGTTATTTACCTCAATCCCTGATTTTAGGCGATGCAGGGGCAAGAGATGCCGTTATCCATGCTTTACAAGCTTGTGTTCCCCATGCCACTATTCTACCCACTGGCATAGAACGCTTAACGGTATATTCTGTCAATTTAGGCGAAAATCAGTTTGTTTCAGCCAAAGAAAGACTGCATCAAGGAGATACCTTTGTCTATGATCTTGAGGTATTGGATGACGAGGGGAATCTCTTAGAAGTGTGGCAAGGATTGGAATTAAAGGTGATTAAACACAGAAATCCTCAAGATCCCTGGATTCCAGCCCTTTTACCCTGTTATTTAGAACGAAAGATTAAGGAGGTGATGCCTAATGTCGATTTAACTTTAATTCTCGATCAGGATGCAACGGTAGAAAGACGAGTCAGAAGCGATCGCAGTTTAGGGATGTTAACCTCATCCCCTAGTGTAATTCAGCGTCGGGGGGATGGCAAGCCCGAATTAAGCGATAACGAGACGGTTTCGGTATCTCATGCCGAAGATTTAACCCTTGTGCTTAAGGGTGCGTCAGGATGCGATCTGGAACCGATTATCCCCCGTGATGTGCAGATGTGGCGCGATTTATTGGGGGAAAATTCCTTTAATTTAGCGGAGGTAATTAGTCAAGAGAATCATGAGGATTTTAATATGGCAGCGACTCGCATTTGGTCTGCTAAAGAAAGTATTAAGAAAGCGGGTTTGAGTCTCGATATCCCGTTAACTTTATCGTCTTTCTCTCAACAATTAACCCCTTTATCCCCTATTTTGTGGTTATCTTCAGGAAAGGATTTAATCATCACTTTACCTGTTTCTTTCCGAGAAATCAAGACAGCTTTCATCTTGGCAATATTTGTCCAAACAGTTCCAGAAAAATCGAACTTACTTCAGACAGAACCATTAAAGGTTTTCTGATAAAAATTATCCAGTTTTACCCTTTTTTAAACCACAGGAGAACCAAATCATGACTACAGTTCGACAAATTCCCAACCAAAGAAACCCTATTCAACTGATTTCAAATATCATCCGTTCTTTCGTTTATGCGATGAATGGACGCTGGCATAAATTGGGGATGCAAATCTTTATGATAGTGACTATTGCCCACATCTCAGAACATATTATTCAAGCTTATCAATTGTGGGGTTTAGGATGGCCGAGACCGGAGTGTTTAGGGTTGTTAGGACTCTGGAAACCTTGGTTAATGCGCTCGGAATGGCTACACTATGGACACGCTCTTTTTATGTTATTAGGGTTAGCTATTTTTCGGCCTTCTTTTCATGGAAAAGCTCGTCTTTGGTGGGATTTGGCCTTAGGATTACAATTCTATCATCATTTTGAACACGCTTTACTCTTAGGACAGGCAATTATTGGTCAAAACTTATGGGATTCTCGCGTTCCTATTAGTATTGGACAAATTTGGTTTCCTCGGTTAGAACTGCATCTTTTCTATAACTTAATGGTTCTAATTCCCATGATGATTGCCATGTATTATCATCGTTTTCCACCTATGAATGAGGGGAGATTAGTTTAAATTTCAGCCAAAGTCAAAGAAAGTATTAAGAAAATGGGGGTAAATGAGTATTTAACGTCAGTTCGGGATAAGGGAGGAAAGAAAAGGCGGGGGCTAGTAAGCTGAAAAATATATAAACTCAGCACCCCCAACCCATCTATGTCTAGTCTAGAAGCTCTTTTCTGTCATGTCGACGACTTCTGCCGTGTA